>NZ_JBEXCV010000009.1:0-112138 GCF_040605455.1 Embleya sp. NPDC005575
CTTCCGATCTGAAACCTCGGCCCGACCGGCGTTCGGGCTTCCCGAGATCTCGGGTCGTAGGCTCGGGGCGGAGAACCCGCAACGATCTGCGCGGCCGATCGGCCGTGAACCTTGGAGTATGTATGAGTTCGCCTCGCTTCGACCGGAGTCACACCGACGACCTGATCGAGTTCGTCGGCGCCAGTCCCTCCCCCTACCACGCGGCCGCGAATGTGGCCGGGCGACTGGAGGCGGCGGGCTTTCGGCGACTCGTGGAGACGGCCGCGTGGGACGGCGAGGCGGGCGGCCGGTACGTGCTGCGTGGGGGCGCGATCGTGGCCTGGTACGTGCCGGAGGGCGCCGAGAGCACGCGCGGCTTCCGGATCATGGGAGCGCACACCGACTCGCCGACGCTGCGGGTCAAGCCGCTTCCGGACACCGGGGCCGCGGGGTGGCGCCAGGTCGCCGTCGAGGTCTACGGCGGCCCGCTGTTGAACTCCTGGCTCGACCGCGACCTCGGCCTGTCCGGCCGGATCGTGCTGCGCGACGGGAGCGAGCACCTGGTGTTCGTGGACCGGCCGGTGCTGCGTGTGCCGCAGTTGGCGATCCACCTCGACCGCTCGGTCAACGAGGCGGGACTGCAGTTGGACAAGCAGCAGCACATGACCCCGATCTGGGGACTGGGCGCGGTGGACGAGGGCGCGCTGATCCGGTTCGTGGCCGAGGAGGCCGGCGTGGCCGCCGGCGACGTCACCGGGTGGGACCTGATGGTGCACGACGTGCAGAAGCCCAGCTACCTGGGCCGCGATCGCGAACTGGTGGCCTCGCCGCGCCTGGACAACCTGCTGTCCGTACACGCGGGCCTGGCCGCGCTGCTCGCGGCCGCGCACGACAAGGTGGCGCACATCCCGGTGTTCGGCGCGTTCGATCACGAGGAGACCGGCAGCGAGTCCACCACGGGCGCGGCCGGTCCGCTCCTGGAGACGGTGCTGACCCGGATCGTCAGCGCCCGCGGCGGATCGCTGGAGGACCGCGCCCGCGCGTTCGCCGACTCCTTCCACCTCTCCAGCGACGTGGGCCACGCGGTGCACCCGAACTACGTCGGCCGGCACGAGCCGGGCCACCACCCGGTGCCCAACGGCGGCCCGATCCTGAAGGTCAACACCAACCAGCGCTACGCGACGGACGCACGCGGCCGGGCCGTGTGGAACGCGGCGTGCGAACGCGCGGGGGTGCCGGCGCAGATCTTCGTCGGGAACAACTCCATCCCCTGCGGCTCCACCATCGGCCCGATCACCGCGACGCGCCTGGGCATCGAGACGGTGGACGTCGGCACCGCCTGCCTGTCCATGCACTCCTCCCGCGAACTGTGCGGCGCCGACGACCCGTTCCTGCTCGCCTCGGCCGCCGCCGCGTTCCTGGAGGGCTGAAGGGCCGCCGCGAATCCGCGGGCATGGGTTCGAGGACTCCGGGTAGGCGCGAGCCGACAGTCAATCGGCGCAGCGTAATCCCGCCGCACGTCAGCGGATCGGAGTGAACGGACTCATGGGCATCGGAGCGGGCATCCTGTTGATCGCGGTGGGCGCGATTCTGACCTTCGCCACCGACTGGAGCGTGTCCGGCATCAACGTCGACGTGGTCGGCGTCGTGCTGATGATTGCCGGAGTCGTGGGCATCGCGCTGTTCCTGATGGTGTGGGGGCCGCGACGCCGCGACGCGTCGCTGAACCCGCCGCCGGCCGGCTATGTGCAACCGCCGGTCACGGGAGGCTACGTCGAGCAGCCCGTCGAACGGATCGTCGAGGAGCGGCCGACGCGCCGCTACTACCGACGCTGAAGACCATCTCGGCACCACCCCCTGACGACCGCGGCTCCGGAGTTCCTCCCCCTCCCGCTCCGGAGCCCCGGTCGTCTCCGTTGCGGGGTGGTCGCGGGCCATGCCCGGGCGGCGGGGTCCGCGTGGGCGAAGCAGGACACGAGCCCGGCCTCATCGCCACCTTCGCGGCCTCACGTGTGCGGCATGCGGAGCTTGCGGACCCGATGGGCCGCGGACTCGACCACGGTCAGGTAGACGTCCTCGTCCAGGTCGGCGGCCACCGCCACGGCGGCCGGTTCGGCGAGGTCGCCCAGGAGGGTGGACACGAAGCCGTCCGTGGGGTCGTAGCGGCGCAGCGCGCCGTTGTAGGTGTCCGCGACCACCACCGAGCCGTCCGGCAACGTGTCCACGCCCAAGGGGTGCTGGAACAGCGCGTGTTCGGCCGGTCCGTCCCGCAGCCCGAAGTCGAACAGCCCGCGGCCGACCACCGTTTCGATCCGGCCGTCCACCAGGCGACGCAGCGCCGAACTCTCCGCGTCCACCACCCACAACGTGTGCCGATCCGGTGACACGGCCAGGCCGGACGGCTGGGCGAAGTTGGCGGTGTCGACCGGCCCGTCCTCCATCCCCTCGTCGGTGGTGCCGGCCAGCACCCCCATGCCCTCGCCGACCGGGTCGAACTCCCACAGCTGGTGTACGCCCGCCATCGCCACGATGATCCGGCCGCCGAACCACGCGACGTCCCACGGGCTGGAAAGGTCGATCGTGCGGGCCGCGCCGTGCTCGTCCGCGCCGCGCCGGCGCTGTCGTCCGGTGCCCGCGACCGTACGGATCGATCCGGTGGCCAGCGAAACGCCGCGCAACGCGTGATTGGCGGTGTCCGCGACCACGACGTCGTACCGCACGTGCGCGGCCACCTCAGGCGGCAGCAGAGCCATCCCGTGCGGCTCGGCCAGCATCGCGTGCCGGGGCCCGCCGTCGAGCAGCCCGCGCCGCCCGGTACCGATCCGGCGCAGCACCGTACGGCCGTCGTCGGAGAGTTCGGCCAGGGAATGGTGCCCGGTGTCCGCGACCAGCAGCGCGCCGGAGGGCAACCGCAGCAGTTGGCCCGGGAAGCGCAGGTCGGTGCGCGGCGCGTCGGGTCGCTCGAAGTCCTCCGCGGCCCGGCGCAGCGTGCCCTTGCCCTCGTGCTCGACCACCAGATCGGCGATCATCGCCTCGATCTCGCTCGCGTGGCCCTCGCCGGACAGTTGCGCGACCACGTAGCCCTCGGGGTCGACGACGACCAGGGTCGGCCACGCGTGCACCGCGTACTGCTTCCACGTGCTCAGCTCGGGGTCGTCCAGGACCGGGTGCCGCAACTCGTGCCGCTGCACCGCGCAGACCACCGTGCCGTGTTCCGCCTCGTGCTCGAACTTGGGCGAGTGCACGCCGATCACGGTCAGCACGTCGCGGTGGCGCTCCTCGATCGGGCGCAGTTCGGCCAGCACGTGGTGGCAGTTCACGCACGCCGAGGTCCAGAAGTCCAGCAGCACGATCCGCCCGCGCAGCCCGGCCAGCGTCGGTCCGGGTCCGTCGGTGTTGATCCAGCCGCCGGAACCGGACAACTCGGGGGCCCGGATCCGGGCTCGGCGCGCGGTGCTGCTCATGATCCGAAGTGAACCATCCGGGTCGGCCGGCGACCCCCGGCCGGCGCGTGTACCGACCGCGCCCCACCCAACCGGGCGTATCCGGGTGCCGCACACGCGCGCGTCCGCACGACTGAACGCCGGCATTTCGGGCAGTCTGCCCGACAAAGGCGTAGTCATCGTGGAGGCAGCAGTGTTCGGGGACGAGTACGACGGAGCCCAGCTCTATCCGGGAGTCGCTCCCGGCCGCTACCTCGTGCGCGAGAAGATGTTCGCGATCGGCGACGACTTCTGGGTCACGACGGAATCCGGCGAGAAGGTCTATCTGGTCGACGGCAAGGCGCTGACGCTGCACGACCGGCTGGAGCTAAAGGACGCGGCCGGCACGGTGCTGGCCACCGTGAAGAAGAAGATCATGAGCATCCACCACTCGATGAAGATCGAGGACGCGACCGGCGAAACGGTCGCCACGGTGCGCAAGAAGATGTTCACGCCGCTGCACGAGGCATTCGAGGTCGATCTCGCGGTCGGCATCGAACTCTCGGTGCGGGGCGACATGTTCAACCACGAGTACGGCATCACCGGGCCGAACGGACCGGTCGCGCAGATCACCCGCAAGTGGCTGCGGGTGCGCGACACCTACGGCGTCGACATCGCGCCCGGGTGGGATCATGCGCTGATCATCGCGATCGCGGTGTGCGTGGACCGGTTGAGTTCCGAGGGCGACGACTGAGTCGGCCGAGCCCAGGACGATCCGTCGACGATCGCGGCCGACAGGCATAGAACGGCTGCCTTCCACACGTCTGTTCGGGTGGAAGGGGGCACGGTTGAGATCCCATGGGGAAGACGAGTTCCGGGCCTTCGTCGAGGAGCGTCGCACAGCGCTGGTACGCACCGCGTACCTGCTGTGCGGCGATCGCGACGAGGCCGAGGACCTGGCTCAGGTCACGCTGACCAAGACGTATACGTCGTGGGCACGCGTATCCGGGGTGGAGAATCCGGACGCCTACGTGCGCCGGATTCTGGTGAACACCAATCTGTCCCGGGTTCGCCGACGGCGGGTGACGCACTTTCTCACCGACCGGCTGCCGGACCGAGCCGGACCCGACTCGACCGGCGGGGTGGCCCAACGCAGCGTGTTGTTGGCCGCGTTGGCCCGGTTGCCGGCGGGCCGGCGGGCGGCGGTGGTGTTGCGCCACTGGGAGGACCGTGCGGAGTCCGAGGTCGCGCAGATCCTCGGTTGCACGGTGGGTACGGTGCGCAGTCAGACTTTCCGGGGGCTCGCCCAACTCCGCAAGGATCCCCAACTGGCCGATCTGATCCCACATCAGACGGACACCCCCTCTACTTCGGATACGGAGGTGCGGCCATGGCCGACGACGGCACCGCACTGAGGGAGGCCTTCATGGCGGAAATCGAGGCGGCCGGTCTGACCGCGCCGACGGCGGACGCGGCGATCGAGCGAGCGCGCAAACGCCGGTGGCGCGGGGCGACCGTGGCATCCGTCCTGGCGGGCGCGCTGGCGCTCGGCGGGGGCGGTGCGGTGATCGCCGACTCGCTACTGGACGAGGAGGGCAACTCCACGGACATCGTTCAGGTGACCGCAGGTACCCGACCGCCCGGGGCGAGCCCGGACATCATCGGCGAGGGCATGGTGAACGGCAGGCCCTGGAAGTACCGGGCGTGGAGCGACGGCCCGGAGCGGACGTGCTTCCGCAACGTCGAGAAGGGCGATAGTCCCCCGACCGAGCCCGGCGAGTGCAGCCTCGTCCCGGGGCGCACCGCTGCGGCCAAGGCCGCGGAGAAGGACCGCTTCCGCGGTGGTGGATCGCTGGGCAAGGTGGAGGGAAGCAAGGATTTGTACGCCGCGTTCTTCACCGCCGAGGTGTCTCCCAACATCGATCATTTGGAGGTCACCTGGAAGGGCGCGGCGAAGCCGGTGATCATCAATCCGGTGCAGATCGACCCCACCACGCGTGTCTACGCACTGGTGGTGGTGGCCCGCTCGGCCGTACCCGCCTACACCTTGAAGGCGTACGACGCCGAGGGCCGGGTGCGCAAGCAGTTCCGGCAGTAGCCCGGCTCGGCGAGCACGCTCACAGGATCCGGTTCTGCAGGACCGGGAAGTCCTCGCGGGTCTTGGCCACCAGCGCCGGGTCGATCTCGGCGGTGAGTACGGTCTGTTCGGTGCCGGCCTCGGCGACGATCTCGCCCCACGGGTCGATCACCATGCTGTGTCCGCCCATCGCCTCGCCACCCTGGGTGCCGGTCGTATTGCACGCGAGCACGAACATCTGATTCTCGATCGCGCGGGCGCGGGACAACACGCGCCAGTGCTCGACCCGTCGCGCAGGCCACGCGGCGGGCAGCACCAGCACCTCCGCGCCCGCGTCCAGGATCCGCCGGAACAGTTCCGGGAAGCGCAGGTCGTAGCAGGTCGCCAGGCCCACCTCGGCCCATGGCATGCGCACCTGCGCAAGCTCGGTGCCGCGTGAGATCAGCGCGGCCTCGCCGCCGGTGAAGCCGAAGCGGTGGATCTTGCGGTAGGTGCCGCGCAGCGCGCCGTCCGGGTCGAAGACCAGCGACGTGTTGTAGAGGTTTTGATCGGCACCGCGCTCGATGATGCTGCCGGCGTGCAGCCAGACCCCGGCGTCGCGAGCCGCGCGGGCCATTGCCTGGGCGACCGGTCCGCGCACGCCTTCGGCGTCCGACTCCCAGGCGTCGTAGACCCAGCCGGTGTGCAACCACAGCTCGGGCAGGACCACCAGGTGGTCGCCGCGCCGGCTGCGCACCAGCGCGGAGACCTCGGCCAGGCGTTCTTGAGCCGGTACCGCCGGGTCGACGTCGAGTTGTACGAGCGAAACGCGCACTTTCCCCTCACCTACACCGCTTGCTTCCCGCGAACGGGCTGACCGCGGGATCTTTTGCAGCGTAACGTGCCTGCCAGGATCCGGGACCACGTCAAAGCAACGGTCGCCCCCTCCACCCGACCGGTGACGCAGCGACAAGAGGTAGTTCGTGACCAACGACCTGAAAACGCACGCCGACGCCTGGGAGCACTCGATTCGCTCCCTCAAAGATCTGGTCTCCACCCTGACCGAGGGCCGGTGGAGCAGCGCGACCGAATGTCCGGGCTGGTCGGTCCGCGACATCGTGTCGCACGTGATCGGGATCGAGCTGGAACTGCTCGGCGATCCCCGACCGATCCACACGCTGCCGCGTGATCTGCGGCACGTGCACGACGAATTCAGCCGCTACACCGAGATACCCGTGGACGTGCGGCGCTGCCACACCTCACCGGAGATGACCGGCGAGTTGGAGTACGTGATCCTGCGCCGGCGTCGAATGCTCGACGAGTCCGACCGGGCACCGGACGACGAGGTGCGCGGCATCATGGGCCGCAGCGTCCCGTACCGGTTCCTGCTCACCCAGCGGGTGTTCGACGTGTGGGTGCACGAGCAGGACGTGCGGCGCGCGATCGGGGTGCCCGGCAACCTGGACTCGCCCGCCGCGCTGATCACCCGCGACTTCCTGCTGACCGGGTTGGCCCGGGTGGTGGCCAAGGACGCCAAGGCGCCCGCCGGCGCGTCGGTGGTGTTCGACGTGAGCGGGCCGGTGGATTTCATGCGCACGGTCACCGTCGACGAGAACGGTCGGGGCCGGCTGGACGGGCGGGTTCCGCTGGGACCGCTCGTGATGATCTCCACCGACTGGGAGACGTTCGTGCGACTGATGTGCGGCCGGGTCGCCGCAGCCCGGGCCGACGTCAAGGTCGAGGGCGACCCCGATCTGGCGCGACGGATCCTGGGCACCATGGCCGTCACGCCCTGACCCCGAAGGCACCTCGGGCGGGGCGTCAGCCGGCGCCGGGAACGCTCTCCCGCTCCGGCACGCGCCCCGCCGCCACCACGCACACCGGCTCGGCCCGGCGGCTTCCCGCGACCTTGCGGGCGTAGCGCAGCACCTGGACGACGCCGAGCAGCAGCGGTACGGCCTGAACGGCCATCGCGACGCGGTACGCGTTCAGGCCGTGCGCGCCGCCGCCCGGCTCGACCAGGTCCAGGACCAGGCCGATCGCGAACAGGCACAGGGTCGCGGCGGCGAACCCGCCGACGTTGACGATGCCCGAAACCGTGCCCAGGCGTTGCGACGGATTGCCGTCCCGGGCGAACTCCATGCCGACCAGGGACAGCGCACCGCCGGGGCCGATCACCAGCGCGAGCACGACCAACAGCCACAGCGGCGAGGGCTCGGCCGGGATCAGCACGGCCGCCCACAACACCAGGGCCAGGATCGGCTGACCCACGCACAGCGCCAACCTGCTGCCCGGCCGGCGGGTCACCAGCGGGCCGACCACCAGGCACGCGAGCATGTTGATCACGATCGCGACGGTCAGCAGCGCACTCGCGGTGCCCTTGGCCAGCCCCTGTCCCTCGACCAGGAACGGGAAGCCCCACAACATCAGGAAGACCTGCGGCAGGCAGCCGCAGGCCCAGTGCGCCCACAGACCGAGCCGGGTGCCCGGTTCGGCCCACGCCGCGCGCACCTGGGACCACATGCCCGGGCCGCCGACCGGGCGCACCCGGGTCCTCGCACCGGGGTTGTCGCGCAGCACGATCAGCACCGCGACCAGGACCGCCACACCCACCCCGGCGGAGACCGCGAAGGTCCGGCTCCAGCCGAACGCGTGCAGCGCGCCGGCCAGCGGCGTGGCGCCGGCGAGGTTGCCGGCCATCCCGAGCAGCGCGGTCAACTGGGTCAACACGGCGACCCGGTTCGCCGGGAACCACACCGACACCACCCGCAGCACACTGACGAACGTCATCGCGTCGCCCATGCCAACCAGCACCCGGGCGAACGCGGCGCCGGCGAACCCGTGCGCGAACGCGAAGGTGAACTGACCCGCCGTCATCAGCACCAGCCCGCAACTGAGCACCCGCTTGGCGCCGAAACGGTCGGTGAGCGCGCCGACGGGTATCTGTAGGCCCGCGTAGACGAGCAGTTGCAGCATCGGGAACAGCGAGAGCTGCGATGCGGAGACGCCGAATCGCTCCTGCGCGTCGATCCCGGCCACGCCGAGACTGCTGCGGTGGAACACCGCGACGACGTATACCGAAGCCGCGACCGCCCACATCATCCAGGCGATGCTGCCGCCGAGCCGGGAGGGGGCTGTGTCCGCAGATGGTTTCACAGTACATACACATTAGGGGACGCCTTCGGACATACATACGGCCGGGCCCCGAAAAAGGGCCCGGCCGTACTCATGTGGGCGGTCCGCCGTCCGCGGGCGATCCGCGCCGAACGCGTCAGCCGCGGACGAAGAGCAGCTTCGGCCGCTCCAGCATCTGGGCCACGTCGGCCAGCACGCGCGAGCCCAACTCGCCGTCCACCATGCGGTGGTCGAAGGACAGCGAGAGGGTGGTCACCTGCCGGGGCTTGATCTTGCCCTTGTGCACCCACGGTTGCTCACGGATCGCGCCCACCGCCAGGATCGCGGCCTCGCCCGGGTTGAGGATCGGCGTACCGCCGTCCACCCCGAACACGCCCACGTTGGTGATGGTCACCGTGCCGCCGGCCATGTCGGCGGGCGAGGTGCGCCCGTCCCGAGCGGTGGCCACCAACTCGGTGAGCGCGCCGGCCAGCGCGGTCAGGCTCTTGCCCCCCGCGTCCTTGATGTTCGGCACGATCAACCCGCGCGGCGTCGCCGCGGCGATGCCCAGGTTGATGCGATCGCGGACGACGATCTCCTGGTTCGGCTCGTCCCAGGACGCGTTGATCTCCGGGTGCCGGGCGATCGCCACGAGCAGCGCCCGGGCGACCAGGAGCAGCGGACTCACCTTGGTGTCCGCGAAGTCGGGCAGCTCGCGCAGCTTGCGCACGAGCTTGACCGTGCGGGTCACGTCCACCGTCACCCACTCGGTGACGTGCGGCGCGGAGAACGCGCTCGCCACCATGGCCTGCGCGGTCGCCTTGCGCACCCCCTTGACCGGGATGCGCCGCTCGCCCGCGACGCTCTCACCGGGCCCGGTCGCCGAGAAGGCGGCCGGGGCGGCGGCCGGCGCGGGACGCGCGGCGGCGTGTACGTCCTCGCGTGTGACCGTGCCGCCGGGGCCCGAGGGGAGCACCGACGCGAGGTCCACGCCCAGATCCCGGGCCAGCTTGCGGACCGGCGGCTTGGCGAGCGCGATCGAACCGTTGGCGGACGAGCCCGACGTCGGCGCTCCGGCGTGCCCCGAGCCGTTGGCCGCGCGAAGCACCGGCGCGGGGGTGTCCGTCTTGCGGGCCCGCCGCCGGCCGGACGTGGTGCGCACGCCGTAGCCGACCAGCACCGCCGTACGGGTGTCCTTCTTCTCCGGCTCGGCGGCCGCGACGGGCTCGGGCGCCGGGGGTTCGGGCACGAGATCCGCCGCGAGGGCCTCGCCCCGGCTGTCGGCCGGTTCGGCCGCGGCGGTGCCGGTGGGCATCTGCGTACCGCTCGGCGCCACAGCGATGATCGGGGCGCCGACCGCGACCGTGTCGCCCTCGGCGGCCAGGAGTTCGGTCACCACCCCGTCGAACGGACACGGCAGCTCGACCAGGGCCTTGGCCGTCTCCACCTCGACCATGACCTGGCCATCGCTCACCTCGTCGCCGACCTTGACGTGCCATACGACGATGTCGGCCTCTTCGAGCCCCTCGCCGACATCGGGCATCAGGAACTTCTTCACCTCGGACACGGGATCCTCACCAGGCCAGGGAGCGGTCGACGGCATCGAGAACACGGTCGAGGTCGGGGAGGTAGTCCTCCTCGACCCGGGACGGCGGATACGGCGTGTGATAGCCGCCGACCCGGAGCACCGGCGCCTCCAGGTGATAAAAGCAGCGCTCGGTAATCGTCGCCGCGACCTCCGCGCCGATGCCCAGGAACGACGGGGCCTCGTGCACGACGACTAGGTGCCCGGTGCGCTTGACCGACTCCTCGACCGCGTCGAAGTCCAGCGGGGACAACGAGCGCAGGTCGATCACCTCCAACTCGCGCCCCTCCTCGGCGGCCGCCGCGGCGGCCTCCAGACAGGTCGCCACCATCGGCCCGTAGGCGACCACCGTGCAGGCGCCGCCCGGGCGCACCACACGGGAGCCGTACAGCGGTTCCGGCGTCGCGGCGGTGTCCACCTCGGCCTTGGTCCAGTAGCGCCGCTTGGGCTCCAGGAAGATCACCGGGTCGTCGGAGGCGATCGCCTGCTGGATCATCCAGTAGGCGTCCACCGGGTTCGAGCACGACACCACGCGCAGGCCCGCGGTGTGCGCGAAGTACGCCTCGGGCGACTCGCTGTGGTGCTCGACCGCGCCGATCCCGCCGCCGAACGGGATGCGGATGACGATCGGCAGCTTGACGTAGCCGAGCGAACGGGCGTGCATCTTGGCCAGTTGGGTGACGATCTGGTCGTACGCGGGGAAGACGAAGCCGTCGAACTGGATCTCCACGACCGGCCGGTAGCCCGCCAGTGCCAGACCGATCGCGGTCCCGACGATGCCGGACTCGGCCAGCGGGGTGTCCACGACCCGGTCCTCGCCGAAGTCCTTCTGCAAACCGTCGGTGACCCGGAAGACACCGCCGAGCTTGCCGATGTCCTCGCCCATGATCAAAACCTTGGGGTCGCTCTCCAGGGACTTGCGCAGCCCCGTGTTGAGCGCCTGCACCATCGACATCTGACGGGACGTGCCCGTCGACTGTGCGGGAGCCATCAGTGCCCGTCCTCCCCGGCGTCGACGAAGGACGCGTGGTAAGCCTCGAACTCGGCCCGTTCCCGGTCCACGAGGGTGTGCGGGTCGGCGTACACGTGCGCGAACATCGACGCCGGATCCGGGTCCGGCATCGTGCGCACGCCGTTGCGTACCCGCTTGCCCAATTCCTCGCTCTCGGCCTCCAGGTCCGCGAAGAACTCGGGAGTCCCGATGCCCTGCTTGTGCAGGTAGGCCTTGAGCCGCTCGATCGGGTCCTTGAGCCGCCATTCCTCCAGTTCCGCGTTCAACCGATAGCGGGTCGGGTCGTCGGACGTGGTGTGCGCGCCCATTCGGTAGGTGAACGCCTCGATCAGCATCGGGCCCTCGCCGCGCCGGGCCCGGGCCAACGCCGCCCTGGTCACCGCGAGACACGCGAGCACGTCGTTTCCGTCCACTCGAACTCCGGGAAAGCCGAATCCGGCGGCGCGCCGATACAGCGGCACCTTCATCTGCCGTTCGGTGGGTTCGGAGATGGCCCACTGATTGTTCTGGCAGAAGAACACCACGGGCGCGTTGAACACCGCCGCGAAGGTGAATGCCTCGTTGACATCGCCCTGGCTGGAGGCCCCGTCACCGAAATACGTGACGACCGCGCCATCGCTTCCGTCGCGTTGCACACCCATCGCGTATCCGACGCCGTGCAGGGTCTGCGCGCCGATGACGATCGTGTAGAGATGGAAATTGTTCTCGCGCGGATCCCAACCGCCGTGGTTGACGCCGCGGAACATACCGAGCAGATTCAACGGGTCCACGCCGCGACACCACGCGACACCGTGTTCACGGTAGGTGGGAAACACATAGTCGTCCGGACTCAGCGCCCGTCCGGACCCGATCTGCGCGGCTTCCTGGCCGAGCAGCGAGGCCCACAAGCCCAGTTCGCCCTGCCGTTGCAGCGCGGTGGCCTCGGCGTCGAAGCGACGCACCAGCACCAGGTCGCGATACAGACTCAGGTATTCGTCATCGGACAGGTCGATCGCGTAATCGGGATGCTCGACCCGCTCGCCCTCGGGGGTGAGCAACTGAATCAGTTCTGGACCGGCTCCGGAATCGGGCGGAAACAATGTTCCGTCCGTACTGTCCACTGCCACGTTCTCTCCTCCGTCTGTCCGGTCCGCGGGGTCGCCGTGGACCGGGTCCGGATCGCCGGGCCCGGTTCCGCGCGGGGTGTGCGCGGCTACCTTGATGTGCAGACACGGCGATTGGTGGCTGTACTTCCTAGGATTTCCTAGGAATTCCCGGGTGAATCCGGGAGGCACCTGCGCACAGGCATGCGGTTCGGAAACCGCACACCGCCACGTTACCCACCAGTCCCGCCGGCACGTAGTGGCGACCGGCCCGAACGTGGCGGCACTGTTTGTCGCTCCTCGACGAATGGCCGCGTGGCGGGCCCGTCCCGACCCTTCCGGAGGCATCAACCGGGCACCCGGACGGTGTACATGCGAACCTGTACAAGTGAGCGATCAGGGAAGTATCCGGGTATTCCTCCTCGATGATCACGAAGTGGTCCGCCGTGGCGTGCACGAGTTGTTGTCGATCGAGGACGACATCGACGTGGTCGGCGAGGCCGGCACCGCCGAGGAGGCGCTGGTACGGATCCCGGCGACTCGGCCGCAGGTCGCGGTGCTCGACGTGCGGCTCCCGGACGGCAGCGGGGTCGAGGTGTGTCGCGAGATCCGGGCCCGACTGCCCGACGTGCGCTGCCTGATGCTCACCTCCTTCTCCGACGACGAGGCGCTGTTCGACGCGATCATGGCGGGCGCCTCCGGCTACGTGCTCAAGGACATCCGCGGCTCCGACCTGGTCGGCGCGGTCCGCGACGTCGCCGCCGGCAAATCCCTGCTCGACCCGGCGGCCACCGCCCGCGTCCTGGAACGCCTGCGCGGCGGCACCCGCGGCGACGAACGCCTGGCGGCCCTGAGCGACCAGGAGCGCCGCATCCTCGACCTGATCGGCGAGGGCATGACCAACCGCCGGATCGGCACCGAGATGCACCTGGCCGAGAAGACCATCAAGAACTACGTCTCCAGCCTGCTCGCAAAGCTGGGCATGGAACGCCGCACCCAGGCTGCGGCATATGTGGCCCGCCAGAAGGCGGAGAAGAGGCGGTAGTCGGCAGTGCGCGACTCGGCCGCGGAGCGCGCGGCGAGCGTGCGTCGGGCAGTGGCCCGGGACGCCGAGCGGACCTACGCGCAGGCCTCCCCGCGTTCGGGAGCTCCGGCCGCCCCCGAAGGGATGTCCCGGACCTTCGTCCACTGCGCCGCGGGTGAGGGGGTTGTCCCGGTGATCACGGGCGAGTTCGGGGCCGCGTCGATGGCATGAGGCCGGCTCGGGGCGGGTGCGGAGGTGTCGGCGGCCGGGGCGAGTCGAGGCGCCTTGAGCCCAAGGCAAAGGCCGTCATCAGGGCCGTACTTGCCCAGTGTGATGGGTTGGTGAGGGAGCTGTTCAGGTGCACGGCGGGGTCCCTTGCCTGGTCGAGGTGGCGGCGGTGACGGCGCGTCAGAGTGCGTCGGGGACCAGCACGACCTTTCCGGTGACCGTGCCCGACTCGGCCAGTGCGAGTGCGTCGGCGGCTCGGCTCAGCGGAATGCGGGCCGCGACCTGGGCGGTGATGGCGCCGGTACCGAGCAGCGCGAAGACCTCGGACAGGTCAGTGCGCAGTCGGGCCCGGAAGGTCGCCGGGCGACGCTTGCCCGCCCAGATGTTGTAGAAGTGCGTGCGCCGCCCGTTGGGCAGCAGGTGCCACCACAGGAGGCGGGCCACCAGCTTGAGCACGGGCAGTCGGGACGAGCCGGGCGCGTTCTTGGTGGCCGCCGTCCCGTACGAGACGAGGGTGCCGCCACGGGCGAGCAGCCCGAACGAGTCGACGATCCCCCCGCCGCCGACGTGGTCGAAGACGGCGTCGACGCCGTGCGGGGCGTGCGCGCGCACCAGCGCGGGCAGGTCGGCGGCCCGGTAGTCCAGCGGGATCGCGCCCAGCGCGCGCACCGCGTCGTGGTGGCGCGGCGAGGCGGTGCCGATGACGCGAACGCCGGCCTGCGTGGCCAATTGCACCAGGGTCGATCCCACGCCGCCGTTGGCGCCGTGCACCAGGATGGTCTGCCCGCGGCGGATCCCGGCCCGACGGTGCAACATCTGCCACGCGGTGATCCCGTTGACGACCACGGTCTCCGCCTCGGCCGGGTCGATGCCCTCGGGCACCTCGACCAGGTCGGCGGCCGGGAGCACCGCCAGGCTCGCCCACCCGCCCACCTTGGTCAGCGCCGCGAATCGGCGGCCGACCAGCGCCGCATCGCCGCCGGGCCCGACCCGCAGGACCGTGCCGACCAGGTCGTAGCCGGGGACGAACGGGAAGGCCGGCTGGTCGTAGTACTTGCCGCGGCGCATCTGCTGCTCGGCGAAGGAGACCCCCGACGCCTCGACCGCCAGCAGGACCTCCCCGGCGGCCGGCTCCGGCGTCGGGCGCACCCGAACCTCCAGGCCGGCGGGCTCGACGACGCCCGGCAGCACGATTTCGGTGACCGGGCCGGCAGCGGTCTCGGTTGCGATGGCATTCATTACGACTCCCGGTGATTATCAGTAATTTTTGTTATGCCATCTAACTTAAGTGCAGGCCATTAGCGTGTCAAGCATCGACTCGAGAACTTCCGGTCAGGGCGTACGCCTAGAGCGGCACCGACCAGGTCACCGTGGTGCCGCGGCCCTCCGGCCCCGGTCCGAACTCCGCCCGGCCGCCCAACTCCGTCGCGCGACCGGCCAGATTGGCCAGACCGCTGCGCCGACCACCGGGCGCGATGCCCACGCCGTCGTCGGTGACCGTCAGGTCGACCGTGTCGCCGGCCACCACCAGGCTCACCTCGACCCGGGACGCGTGCGCGTGGCGGGACGTGTTGGAGAGGACCTCGCGCAGTGCGGCGAGGAGTTGCTCGGCGACCTCGTCCGAGACGGTCGAGTCGACCGGGCCCGCGAAGGTGACCGTCGGCTCGAAGCCGAGCGTGGCGGCCGACACGCTCGCCTCGCGCAGCACCCGGCCCCGGACCCCGATCGGCCCCTCTCGCGGCGGGTTCTGCAACGCGAAGATGGTGCTGCGTACCTCGCGGATCGTCGCGTCGAGTTCGTCCACGGCCTGGTTGATCCGCACGGTCACGGCCGGCATCCTCGCCAATCGGGCCGCGCCCTGGAGCATCATCCCGGTCGCGAACAGCCGCTGGATGACCAGGTCGTGCAGGTCCCGGGCGATCCGGTCGCGATCCTCGAACACGGCCAGCCGTTCCCGGTCGCGCTGCGCGCTCGCCAGCATCAGCGCGATCGCCGCCTGACCGCCGAACGCCTGGGCCATCGAGCGCTCGGTCCGATTGAACGGGACCGCGCCGATCCGCTTGTCCAGCTCGAGTGCGCCCAGGATCCGGTCGTTGGCGATCAGCGGCACGAACAGGCCCGGTCCGAAGCAGCGGGACTGGTCCAGCACCACGTTCGGATCGGTGCTCATGTCCGCGATGAAGATGCTGCGACCGGTGTTGATGGTCTCAGCGATCGGGCTGCCCTGTGCGACCACCGTGCCGCCCAGGCCCGCGAGGTCCTCGCCGGAGGTGACCTCGATCTGGTAGGAGCCGTCCGGCTGGGGCAGGTAGATCGCGGCGAAGTCCGCCTCGGCCAGGCTGCGCGCCCGCTCGGCCACCACGGCGAGTGCCTCGTCCGGGTCCTGCGTGGTCAGCAGCGCCGTGGTGACGTCCGCCGAGCCCATGATCCACTTCTCCCGGCGGACCGCGCTCTCGAACAGGCGCGCGTTCTCGATGGCCACCCCGGCCGCCGCCGCGAGCGCCCGGACCACCTGCTTGTCCTCGACGCTGAAGTCCGCCGTGCCGCGCTTCTCGGTCAGGTACAGATTGCCGAACACCTCGTCGCGCACCCGGATCGGCACGCCCAGGAACGAGTGCATCGCGGGGTGGTTCGGCGGGAAGCCGTAGGACGCCGGATGCCGGGTCAGATCGTCCAGGAGCAGCGGCTCGGGGTGGTCGATCAAAAGGCCCAGGATCCCCCGTCCGTGCGGGAGTTCGCCGATCCGCTCGCGGTCCTCCCCGGAGATGCCGACGGTGATGAAATCGGACAGGTTGTGCTCGCTGCCGATCACCCCGAGCGCGGCATAGCGTGCGTCCGCCAGGTCGGCCGCGGCCTCGACGATCCGGCGCAGCGTGGTGTGCAGGTCCAGGTCGGCGCCGACCGCGATCACCGCTTCGAGGAGCCCCTGGAGTCGATCCCCTGCCGCCGCCGCCGAACCGAGCCGCTCGACCACCTCGGCCACCTCGGCCACCTCGGCCACCAGATCGTTCAGGCCGAGCGAGTCCCGCGCCGCCGCGGCCGGTTCGGGCGTGTGGTCGGACCGATCCGTCCCGTCGGGCTCGTCGGCGCCGTCGGCGCCGTTGCCGGTCGCGTTCTCCATGAATGCAGCCTACGTGGGCAAATACGGATGAAAGCAGCTAAACAACCCGGACACGCGTGCGGATCCCACGCCCACGGATCACGAGTACCGGTCCGCATACGCGGATGCACGCGCATCGGACGCCCGCACCCGAAGCACACGCGCCCGAATACGGACACGTACCCGTACACGTACGTAGGATCCGCGCGGCCGACCCGCCTCACGCCTGCGCCGCGACCGCCCCCGCCGCGTACTCCCGGTCGAGCAATGCCCGAAACGCCCCGGGGGTGGTGCTCAACTGCCCCCACGTCCCGCGTTGCCGTACCCGCCCCTCGGCCAGCACCACGATCTCGTCCACCGCGTGCAGTCCGGTGAGCCGATGGGTGACCAGCAGTGTGGTCCGCCCCCGGGTCGCGTCCAACAGGTCGGCCGTCAGGGCGTCGGCCGTGGGCAGGTCGAGGTGTTCGGCGGGTTCGTCCAGCAGCAGGATCTCGAAGTCGGCGAGCAGCGCGCGGGCCAGTGCGAGCCGTTGCCGCTGGCCGCCGGACAGCCGTGCGCCGTGCTCGCCGACCATCGTGTCCAGCCCCTGGGGCAGCGTGTCCACCCAGTCCAGCAGCCGAGCCCGGGCCAGCGCCGCGCGCATCGCGTCCTCGTCGCAATCCGGGCGGGCCAGCCGCAGGTTCTCCCGCAGCGAACTGTCGAAGACGTGCGCGTCCTGCGCGCACAACCCGATCACGCGCCGTACGTCGTCACCGGCGAGGTCGGTGATCGGTACGCCGGCCAGCGTCACCGCCCCGGCCGCCGGGTCCAGGAAGCGCAGCAGCACGTTGGCCAGCGTGGTCTTGCCCGACCCGCTCGCCCCCACCACCGCGAGCCGCTTGCCCGGGGTGAGTTCGAGGTCGACGCCGGCCAGCGCGGGCAGGCCGTCCGGGGTCCAGCGCGCGTGCAGGTCGCGCACCAGCAACGGCAGCGGCGCGGCCGGCAGTGCGCGCGGCGCGGCCGGCTCGTGGACCGGCTCGGGCGCGTCGATCACCTCGAACACCCGTGCCGCGGCCCGGCGCGAGCTCTCCAGGTGCCGGCCGGCGGCGGGCAATACGACGGTGGCCTCGAACGCGGCGAGCGGGGTGAGCACCACCAGCGCGAGCAGCACACCGCTCAACCGGTCGGCGTGCACCGCCGCGACGCCCACCAGGGCGGACGCCCATACGGTCGCGCCGGACACGAGCGCGGCCAGGCCGGCCCCGACGCCCGCACCCCGGGCCTGCCCCGCCTCGGTCGCGCGCAGCCGCGCGTCCACCGCGTCCACCTCGGCCAGCCGGGCGGGCGCGCGGCCCGCCGCGATCAGTTCGGGCGTGCCGCGCAGCAGGTCGACCACGGCGCCGGCGAGTTCGCCGCGGACCGCGGCGACCCGGCGTTCGGCCCGCCGGGCGACCCGGCCGGCCAGCCACGGCACCAGCACGCCGGCGGCCAGCAGACCGAGCAGCAACACCGCGCCGGCCTCGGGCAGCACCAGCGCGACGGCGAGCACCGCACCCGCGCCGACCACAGCCGCCACACACGCGGGCAACAACGCGCGCAGGAAGAAGTCCTGGACCGCGTCCACGTCGGCGACCAGCCGGGAGAGCAAGTCACCGCGACGGAAGGCGGGCAGCCCCGCCGGCGCCAGCCGCTCCAGGCGTTCGTACACCCGCACCCGCAACCGGGCCAGGATCCGAAACGCCGCGTCGTGCCCGATCAGCCGCTCGGCATAGCGAAACACCGCGCGGGAGACGCCGAAGGCCCGCACACCGGTGACCGCGACCATCAGCGTGAGTACCGGCGGATGCTCCGACGCGCGCGAGATCAGCCACGCCGACGTGGCCATCAGGGCGACCGAGCTGCCCAGCGCGAGTGCCCCGCACAACACCGCGAGCGCGAGTCGCCCGCGCAACGGCCGGGCCAGCGCGAGCAGTCGGCGGCCGGGCCCGGCCCCGGCGGCTACCGGCGAGTCCGCGAGGGGAGGCTCGAAGGGCTGCTCGACGGCCGGGACGTCATCCGCCGCCCGTGCGGCCTCGACCTCGGCCGGGAGCACCTGCGCCGCGCCGGCCACGTGTGCACCCTCCGAGGCCTGCGCCAGGTCCGCTTCGTGTGCGCCCTCCGGGCCGTGCGCCGCGGCCCCCCCGCTCACGGCGACCACCCGGTCGGCCAACGGCAGCAGCGCCGGCCGATGTGCGACCAGCACGACCGTGCGGCCGACGGCGAGCCGGTGGACCGCCTCGACGATGTCCGCCTCGCTGTCCCCGTCCAGGTTCGAGGTCGGCTCGTCCAGCAGCAGGATCGGCCGATCGGCCAGGAACGCGCGAGCCAGCGCGAGGCGTTGCCGCTGGCCGGCGGACAGGCCCGCGCCGTCCTCGCCGAGCGGCGCGTCCAGGCCGCCCGAGGCCGCCACGAAGTCCGCCGCGCCGGCCGCGACCAACGCGTCGTGTACCTCGGCGTCGCCGGCATCCGGGCGGGCCAGGCGCACGTTGGCGCCGATCGTGCCCGCGAACAGGTAGGGCCGCTGCGGGACCCACGCGATCCGGGCCCGCCACGCGTCGGGGTCCAGCTCGGCCAGGTCCACGCCACCCACGGTCACCCGGCCCCCCGTCGGCCGGGTGAAGCCGAGCAGCACCGCGAGCACGGTGGACTTGCCGCACCCGCTCGGCCCGATCAGCGCGATCGTCTCGCCCGGTCGTACGGTCAGGTCCAGCTCGGCGGGCGCCGCATCGGCCCGCCCCTCGTGCCGCACGGTCAGGCCGGTCAACACCAACTCGGCCGAGCGCGGGTCGGGCACCGGCGCGGTTGCGGCGGGGGCGTCCGGTGTGGTCTCCAGGACCGCGAACACCCGGTCCGCGGCGCTCACTCCCTCGACGCTGGCGTGGTACTCGGCGCCGACCTGACGCAGCGGCAGGTATGCCTCGGGCGCCAGGATCAGCACCACCAGCGCGGTCTCCAGGCTCAGATCGCCGTCGACCAGGCGCAGGCCGACACCGACCGCGACCAGCGCGACCGAGATGGTGGCGAGCAGTTCGAGCGCGAACGAGGACAGGAACGCGATCCGCAGCGTCTTCAGGGTGGCCCGGCGGTAGTCGTCGGTGATCGTGCGGATCGACGTGGCCTGGGCCTTGGCCCGGCCGAACACCTTGAGGGTGGGCAGTCCGGCGACCACGTCCAGGAAGTGCCCGGCCAGGCGGTTCAGCACCGTCCACTGCCGGTCCATGTACTTCTGTGTGGCCATTCCGATCAATGCCATGAACAGCGGGATCAGCGGGAGCGTGACCACGATCGTCACCGCCGAGATCCAGTCGCCGAACACCACACGCGCGAGCACCGCGACCGGCACGGTGACGGACAGGATCAGCTGCGGCAGGTAGCGGGCGAAGTAGCCGTCGAGCGCGTCCACGCCGCGGGTGGCGAGCGTGGTCAGCTCGCCGGAGCGCTCGTTGTTCAGCCACGCCGGGCCGAGCCGGACCACGTGTGCGAGCAGCCGCGAACGTAGTTGCGACTTCACCGCTGCCGAGGTGCGGTGCGCGATCACCTCGGTGAGCCAGGAGATCGCCGAGCGGGCCGCGATCACGCCGGCGAGCAGGCCCAGCTCCGGCCACAGGTCGCCGACCGCGGCCTCCTCCTCGAAGGCCGCCACGATCACCCGGGCGAGCAGGCCCGCCTGGACGAGCACGAGACCCGCGCCCGCCGTGCCCAGCACCACGGTCAGGGCCAGAAAGCCCCGGGTGGCACGGGCGTGGGTCAGCAGGCGCGGGTCTACAGGCTTCACGAGCCGCTCTTTCGTCGGTGCGTCTTCGGTGCGGTCCTACGCGGTTCTCCGATCCGCTACTTGCCGACCAGGTCGGCGGCAGCGGCACCGAAGGCCGGCTTGGTCGGGATGCTCTTGGTGCTGATCCGCTTGCGGAACACCCAGTACGTCCAGGCCTGGTAGCACAGCACGATCGGGGTCATGAAGCCGGCGACCCAGGTCATGATTTCGAGCGTGTACGGCGTCGAGGACGCGTTGTGGATGGTCAGGTTCCACGCCGAGTCCAGGCTGGAGGGCATCACGTTCGGGAACAGCGACAGGAACAGCATCGCCACCGCGGCGATCACTGTCACGCCGGAGAGTGCGAACGCCCAGCCCTCGCGGCCGATCCGGTTCATCGCCAGCGCGGCCACCAGGGCGAGCACCGCGACGATCAGCGCGGCCAGGGTGCGGCCGTTGCCGTGCTGTGCCTGGGTCCAGATCAGGAACGCCGCGGCGAGCACGGCGGTGGCGATGCCGACCTTCCCGGCCAGCGCGTTGGCCCGGGCCCGGATGTCGCCGTTGGTCTTGAGCGCGACGAAGACCGCGCCGTGGAAGGTGAACAGCACCGTGGTGACCACGCCGCCGAGCAGTGCGTACGGGTTGAGCAGGTCGAGCAGGTTGCCGACGTACTCCTTGTTCGCGTCGATCTTCACCCCGCGGGTGATGTTCGCGAACGCGACGCCCCACAGGAACGCGGGCACCAAGGAGCCCCAGAAGATCGCCTGTTCCCAGCCGCGCTTCCAGCGCTCCTCGTCACGTTTGGCCCGGTACTCGAACGCGACCCCGCGCAGGATCAGCGCGACCAGGATCAGCAGCAGCGGCAGGTAGAAGCCACTGAACAAGGTGGCGTACCACTCGGGAAAGGCCGCGAAGGTGGCCCCACCCGCGGTGATCAGCCAGACCTCGTTGCCGTCCCACACCGGGCCGATGGTGTTGATCAGCACCCGGCGCTCGGTCTCGTTCCGGGCCAGCACCTTGGTCAGGATGCCGACGCCGAAGTCGAAGCCCTCGAGGAAGAAGTAGCCGATCCACAGGACGGCGATCAGCAGGAACCAGAATTCGTTGAGTCCCATGACACTCTCCCCTTAGTACGCGAAGGCGAGCGGACGGTCGGCGTCCCCGCCGTCGCCCGACGGATCGTCGGGGTCCTTGCTCACGGGCGGTTTGATCGGCTCGGGACCGGCCTTGACGTAGCGCCGGATCAGGCCCAGTTCGACCACCGCGAGCGCGCCGTACAGCAGCGTGAACACGATCAGCGAGGTCAGCACCTCACCGGTGGACACACTCGGCGACACCCCGGCCTCGGTCTTGAGCACGCCGAACACCAGCCACGGCTGGCGGCCCATCTCGGTGAAGATCCAGCCGAACGAGTTGGCCGCGAACGGGAACGCGATGGTCCACAGGCCGATCCGGTACACCCACGGATTGGTCGGCAGCTCGCGCTTGCGCCGGGTCAGCCACAGGCCGACCAGGCCGATGCCCGCGGTGACCATGCCGACGCCGATCATCAGCCGGAACGACCAGTAGGTGACGAAGATGTTGGGCCGGTAGTCGCCGGGGCCGAACTTGACCACCGACTGCTTCTGGAGGTCGTTGATCCCGGGCAGCTCGGCGTCGAAGTCGTTCTTGGCCAGGAAGGACAGCGCGCCCGGGACCTCTATGGCGACCCTGTTGTGGCCCTTGTTGACGTCGCCGTAGGAGAAGATCGAGAACGGCGCCGGCTTCGAGGTCTCCCACAGCGCCTCGGCCGAGGCCATCTTCATCGGCTGCTGCTCGTACATCAGCTTGCCCTGCATGTCACCGGTGAGTGCGAGGCCCACACCCGCCAGCACCGAGACCCACAGGCCCAGCCGCAGCGACGGGCGGAACACCGCGACCTCGTTGCGCTTGCGCAGGTGCCAGCAGCTGATCCCGATCAGGAAGCCGCCGGCGACCAGGAACGCTGCCGGGAGGATGTGCAGGAACGCGGCGATCGCGGTGTTGTTGGTGAGCACCGCGACGAAGTCGGTCAGCTCGGCGCGGCCGGTCTCCGGGTTGATCCGGTATCCGACCGGGTGCTGCATCCACGAGTTCGCGGCCAGGATGAAGTAGGCCGACAGGATCGTGCCGATCGCGGCGGCCCAGATGGTGGCCAGGTGGATCTTCTTCGGCAGCCGCTCCCAGCCGAAGATCCACAACCCCAGGAAGGTCGACTCCAGGAAGAACGCGACCAGTGCCTCGATGGCGAGCGGGGCGCCGAAGATGTCACCGACGAAGCGCGAGTAGTCGGACCAGTTCATCCCGAACTGGAACTCCTGCACGATGCCGGTGACCAGGCCGAGCGCGAAGTTGATCAGGAAGAGCTTGCCCCAGAACTTGGTGGCCCGGAGGTAGTGCTCCTTGCCGGTGCGCACCCACGCGGTCTGCAGACATGCCACCAGGATGGACAAACCCATTGTGAGCGGGACGAAGAGGAAGTGGTAGACGGTCGTGATGCCGAACTGCCACCGGGCTACGTCGAGTGTTTCGACGGCGAGGTCCATGGGCCCCTCATTCCTCCTGATCGCCGGTCGTGTCTCGCTCGCGAGCGCACGTTTGGTTCACGATGCACACGGCGCTTCCGCGCATCCCACCCGACACTCCGTCGAACAAATCCGGAGGAACCGGGAGGGGCCTGCGGCTTCACCTGGCAAAACTTTGTGAATGGGTTCACAAAGTAGAGCTTGTGCATCCGTTCACAAACTCTAGCGAGCCCTCTCGGGCACCCCTTGAGGGGGGTACCCGAGAGGGCTCGAAGTGGTCCGAACGGACCCAAACGCCGATGGGCGACCACACCCGCGCGCCCGCCGACGACCGGCCGCGCGTTCCCGCCCGGCGGCGACCGCCTACGCCTCCATGAACCGCGCGGCCTGCTCCAGGAAGATCGTGTTGGCCTCGGTCTCGCCGATGGTGATCCGGCAGCCCTCGCCCGCGAACGGCCGTACGGTGACCCCGGCCGCCTCGCACAGCTCGGCGAACTCGTTCGTGCGCTCGCCCAGCCGCAGCCAGACGAAGTTGGCCTGCGAGTCGAAGATCGTCCAGCCCTGGCCGATCAGCGTCTCCAGCACCCGCTCCCGCTCGGCGACCAACGCGTCGACCCGCTCCAGGAGTTCGTTCTCGGCGCCGATCGAGGCGATCGCGGCCACCTGGGCCAACCGGTTCACCGCGAACGGCATCCCGGTCTTGCGCAGCTCGTCGGCGACCGGCTCGTGCGCGATCGCGAAGCCCACCCGCAAACCGGCCAGACCGTACGCCTTCGAGAACGTGCGCAGCACCACCACGTTGGGCCGGTCGCGGTATATGTCCACGCCGTCCGGTACCTGCTCGTCACGGATGAACTCGCGGTACGCCTCGTCCAGCACGACCAGCACGTCGCGCGGAACCCGGTCCAGGAAGCGCTCCAGCTCGGCGCGGTGGATCACCGCGCCGGTCGGGTTGTTCGGGTTGCATACGAGGATCAGCCGGGTCCGCTCGGTGACGGCGGCCGCCATCGCGTCCAGGTCGTGGCTCTCGTCGGCGAGCAGCGGGATCGGCACCGGCGTCGCGCCCGCGAGCAGCACCAGGAGCGGGTACGCCTCGAACGAGCGCCACGCGAACACGACCTCGTCGCCCTCGCCGGCCGTCGCGTTCACCAGTTGCTGCGCCACCGTGACCGAGCCCGCGCCCGCCACGACGTGCGACGCGGGCACCGCGAGCCGCTCGGCGAGCGTCTGCGCCAACTCCGTGTACGCCGGGTCCGGGTAGCGGTTCATCTCGCCGACGGCGTCGGCCACCACCTTGTGCACGCTGGGCAGCGGCGGGTACGGGTTCTCGTTCGAGGAGAGCTTGTACGCGGGTACGCCCTCCGCCGCCACCGGCGGCCGGCCCGCCTTGTAGATGGGCACCTCGGCCAGGACCGGCCGGAACCTCGGAATGCCGCTGTCGTCCGTGCCTGGGGCGTTGTGCTGGGTCACGCCCGTCCTCCTCGCATACTGGTCGGGGTGCCTGGGCGCACGTCCCGGTCGTCTCAACTCTATGGTCCGTCGGCTCGGGGGTGGACGGTCGGGCGGATCACGACCTTCGCCGAACGTTCAGGGGCAGGTATGGGGGGATACGTTTCTTCGTAAAGCAATGACATGAACCCGGCCAGGGCGGCGCATTCGGCCTACTGTCGGGACGATGACAGCGCCAGATGTACCGCGTGTGGGGCGGCGGATCCGGGTGGGCATCCGGGATGTCGCAGCGGCCGCCGGGGTGTCGATCACGACCGTCTCCGACGCACTCAACGGCAAGGGCCGACTGCCCGACACGACGCGGTTGCACGTACGCGAGGTGGCGGACCGACTGGGCTACCGGCCCTCGGCCGCGGCACGCACGCTGCGCACCGGTCGGTCCGGGCTGCTCGGGCTGACCACGACCATGCGCTCGACCGAGCCGTTCGCCCTCACCGAGTTCGCCTGGTTCGCCGAGCTGGTCCGCTCCGCCACCGCCACCGCCCTGGACCTGGGCTACGCGTTGGTGGTGTTGCCCGCCTCCTCACCGCACGACGTGTGGGGCAACGTGGCGCTCGACGGCACGATCGTGGTCGACCCGGTGGACGACGATCCGCTCGTGCACGAGCTGCTGCGTCGGGGTGTGCCGGTGGTCAGTGGCGGTCATCCCGGCTCGACCCCGGTCTACGGCTGGGTGGACAACGATCATGTGGCCGCCGTGCGTTGTGTGCTCGACCATCTCGCCCAGGCCGGCGCCGGCCGGATCGGCCTGCTCGCCGCCTCCGACGGGCCGGGCGCGGGCAAGGGCGTCGCGGGCTACCGGGCGTGGTGCGCGGATCGGGGTGTGCCGCCGATCACCGAGGAGTACGAGGCGCGCACCCCCGGTGCCGGTCGGGCCGCCGCGTCCCGGCTGCTGGACCGGGAGCCGGACGCGGTGTTCGGGCTGCACGAGGGTTGTGCGGCCGAATTGCTCGCCGCCGCCCGGGCGCGCGAGCTGCGGGTGCCCGACGACCTGCTCCTGGCCTGTTGCGGCGAAGGGACCGACCCGTCGGTGACCTCGCTGAGCCTGCAACCGGCGCTGGCCGGTGCGTGGGCGGTGGAACTGCTGGTGGGCGTGATCGAGGACGCCGGGGCGGGGCCGCTGCTGCCCGCACAGCGCACCGTGCCCACCCGGTTGTCGGTGCGCGACTCCACCACCCGACGCTGACCCGCGTGCGCCCGCCCGGCCCGGCCGATCGGGGCCGGGGCCGCCGGGTGGGACCGGCACGGCTGCACGCACAATTGAGCGTGGTCCGTTCCGCCGTGCCCGCACGAGAGATACGGTCCAGGAATCATCCGAATCGGACCGGGTGAGCCGCAGCCGAACCCGGCTGTTGTGCGTCCTGGTTCACAACGGGTGTCGGCATCGCCGCCGTACGGTGGTGCGGATCGTGAAGAAAGGACCCTTCTGGTGAGCAACGTCTCGGCTACACCGGCCCCGATGGGCGCCGCAGCGGAGCAGGACGCCCCGCTGTACGTGGTCGGCGACGTCCACGGTCATCTGGAGGAACTCAAGGCCGCCCTGCGTGCCCGGGGCCTGATCGACGCGGACGCGCACTGGTGCGGCGGCCGGGCCCGGCTGTGGTTCCTGGGCGACTTCACCGATCGTGGTCCGGACGGCATCGGCGTGGTCGAGCTGGCGATGGCGCTGGCCCGCGAGTCGGCCGAGGTCGGCGGCAGCACCCGGATGCTGCTGGGCAACCACGAGATCCTGCTGCTCGGCGTGTTCCGCTTCGGCGACCACCCCGTGCCGGTGGCCGGCGGTTCGACCACCTTCCGGGAGATCTGGCTGCGCAACGGCGGCATGCAGTCCGACCTGGACCGCTTCACCGACGAACAGGCCGGCTGGCTGGCCGCACAGCCGGTCGCGGCCGTGGTCGACGGACACCTGCTGATCCACTCCGACAGCAACGCCTACCTCGAATACGGCGACACCATCGAGGAGGTGGACGGCGCGGTCGCGGACATACTGCGCGAGCCGGAGCCGCTCGCGTGGTGGGACCTGTTCCGCAACCTGACCCGACGCGGCGCCTTCATGGGCGAGGTCGGCCCGTACGCGGCGGCCGACCTGCTCAGCGAGTTGGGCGGCCGACGGATCGTGCACGGCCACACCCCCATCCCGTACCAGACGGGCGAGGACCCCTCGACGATCGTCGAGCCGCGCGTGTACGCGGACGGGCAGGTGGTCAACCTGGATGGTGGGATCTACCTGGGCGGCCCGTGCCTGGTCGCGCGCCTGCCGCTGAGCACCGCCCAACCGAGCGCGCTGCCCAGCGCGTTGGAGGAGACGCAGGGTCGCGAATACGACCTGGGCGATCTCGGCGAAGAGTCGCAGTCGTAGGGAACTCCCTGCCCAAAAGCCGGGGACGCACCTTATCATCATTGGTATCCGCCTCGACACCGTCAGGTGCTTTTGCGGGTCGTTGATCCACCGACAGCTTGCACGGGTCCCCTGACGGGCCCGGCGGACGCGGGATACGCCCGCGCGGCCTCATTCGGGGGATCCGATGCAACACTGGTTTGGAAGTGACGAGCACCGCCGTCAGTACGAGCAGTTCGTCGATGACGCGCTGCACCTGGAGGAGACCCTCTCCGGTCTTGCGGCGGTACCCAACCTGAACGTCGAGCAGTTGCGGACGGCCACGTTGGACGCGACCCCGTCGATCGCGGACGCGGCACGCGACGAGTACGACCGCTACGAACGTACAGAGCAGCGTTTCGAGTCGGGGATCCGTCAGGACTTCGGCGCATCGATGATCGAGGCCGGCGAGAGCTTCGGCTGGTTCGCGCTCGCCACCGCGATGGCGGTGATCGTGGCCGGCATCTCGGCGGTCGTCTTCCTGATCGTGGGCTACGTGCTGTTGCCGCTCACGGTGGACGACTCGTCCATGCAGCACACGATGCAGCTCGCCTCGCTCGCGGCCGTGGGCATCTCGCTCGGGGCCGCGGCGATCGGGGGACTCGCGATGTTGGCGGTGGCCGCGCGCAATCGGGCCCGGCCGACCGGTGAGGTCGAGGTGTACCTGGCACGCGAGGAATGGCGCCGGGCGATCCTGCACCGGGGCATCCTGCCGTTCATGCGCTCGCGCCTGCGTGAGGCATCCGACGAGGGCACCCCCCTCCTCGGCTGACCGACGATCGGCGCCGGCTCTCCCACCCACCGGGGGCGGGAGGGCCGGATCACGCCGTCGGGATCCGGTTGGGCCACACAATGGGCGACATGATCGGCAAACGCGGGAAGGTCACCGGGGGAATCGGACCCGGGCTGGTGGGCGAGGTCATGATCGAGGTGCGCGGTGGGGTGGAGGCGTTCCTCGCGTACTCGGCCTTGCCGGGTGAGGAGCATGCGGTGGGGTCGTTGGTGGTGGTCGTGGAGTACCTGCCGCCGCGCACGGTGTACGTGGCGGGGGCCTTCGGCTGAGGTCGAGCGGGGCGGGCGACGGTGGACGGGGGCCGGCGCGGGACGGGCGGGCCGGTCGACGCGGTCCCGATGCGGGGGCAACCACCCCTGGGGAGCTCCCTCTTGGCGTCCACACCGGTGGCGAGGACACTCCGCAACAGGCCAAAGGGGGAATGCTCCGTGCTCTACACCGTGCTCGCCGTGCTCGGTCTGCTCGTAATCCTGATCGTGGTCTTCAAACTCATGTGGCGCGTCGCCGAGCCCAACGAGGCGCTCGTCATCTCCGGCTCCCGGCACCACACCGAGGGCCTGGGCGAGGGCATGGGATTTCGCATCGTCACCGGGCGCGGCACACTCGTCCTGCCGTTCGTCCAGGCGGTGCGCAAGCTCTCGCTCGATCTGAACGAAGCGGAACTCTCGGTCGAATGTGTCACGACCCAGGGCATCCCGCTGCGGGTGCAGAGCGTGGTGATCTTCAAGATCGGCGACGACTACGTCTCGATCGCCAACGCGGCCCGCCGCTTCCTGGACCAGCAGAAGCAGATGGAGTCCCGGGTCCGCAAGGTGCTGGCCGGTCATCTGCGCTCGATCGTCGGCGGGTTGACCGTCGAGGACATGATCCGCGACCGGGAGAAGCTCACCGCGCATGTGCGCGCGGCGTCCGGGTCGGACATGGAGAAGCTCGGGCTGATCGTGGACAGCCTGCAGATCCAGGAGATCGACGACCCGACCGGCTACATCAAGAACATGGCCGCGCCGCACACCGCGGCGGTGATCCGGGACGCGCGGATCGCCGAGGCACTGGCCACCCGCAAGGCCACCGAGGCCGAGCAGGACGCCAAGGCCCGGATGGCCCAGGCCACCCGGGACAGCGAGATCCAGCAGGCCGGTTACCAGGCCGAGCGGGACGAGGCCACCGCGCGCTCGCGCCAGGCGGGTCCGCTGGCGGATGCCGCCGCCAAGCAGGAGGTGGTGGTCCAGGAGACCAGGGTCGCCGAACTGGAGGCCATGCGGCGCGAGCAGCAGCTCCAGGCGGACGTCCGCAAGCCGGCCGACGCGAAGGCGTACGAGACCCGGACCCGGGCCCAGGCCGAGCGCGACGCGCGGATCTCGGCGGCCGAGGCGAGTGCCCGGGAGACCGAACTGGCCGCGATCGCCGATGCGGAGGCGACCAAGGTGCGCGGGCTGGCCGCCGCCGAGGCCACGCTGGCGACCGGCAAGGCACAGGCCGAGGCGGCCAAGGCCAAGGGCCTCGCCGAGGCGGCCGCGATCGCCGCCCGGGCGGCGGCCCTGGCGGAGAACCAAGAAGCGGTCGTCGCCCAGCAACTCGCGGAGAACTGGCCGGAGATCGTTCGGGCCGGCGCCGAGGCGTTCGGCAACGTGGACCACATGGTCCTGCTCAACGGCGGCGACGGCATGGGCGACCTGTTCGCCAAGGCTCTGACGATGGGCGGTACTGGCCTGGGCATCGCCCGCCAACTGCTCGCGGGCGGCAACGGCAGCGGCGCCAAGCCCACGACGGACGCCGTACCCAAGGAGTCCGTGCGCATCGAGGTGGAGGTCGAGCCGACCCCGGAACCTGAGCTGCTGCTCGTGAAGGACCCGGAGAACTGACCGCGACACCACCTCCGCAGCCGGACCCGCGGACACGGGTCCGGCTGCGGCTTCGGGTGCGGTCGGGACGCGACGCTTTCGGTCAGCCCGCCCGGGGGACGGGCCACGACGGGCCGCCCGGCGCTCCGCACCGCACCGTCCGAGTGCCGTCCGGATCGATGTCGAGGCCGAACGTGTCGAAGGCCGGGCATCCGACGCAGTTCCACCAGGGCGCCTCGTCCGTCAGCTCCAGCAGATTCCAATCCGCCATGGCCGCCCACGTCAATGCCCGCACTTCCCGCACAGCCCCCGGATGCGAAACCCGCTGCCGAACCCACACCGGCTCCCACCCCGGCCCCCGAAGCACCGCCCCCAACCACCGCTCACCCGGGCTGACCCGCCCATCCGCCTCCGACCACGCCTCCGAGACGACGTCTCGTTCTTCTTTCTGCGGCGGCTCCCGCCTGATCACATGCCGCAGACCCGTCCTCTTTGCCTGATGTTGTTCCCATGAGACAAGCCTTGGGCGGACGCTTGTTCTCGGGCGCTACGCCCTGACGCACACTCGCGAGATGGCTCTCTACCTGTCCTGGCTCGCCGAGGCATACACCCACGCCAATGAGCCCGAGCAGGCTGTCGCCGCGGCGGAACGAATGATCGACATCTCCCGAGACATCGCAAGTCAGCGCACGTCGAGCCGAGTTCGAGTGGTCCTGAACCTCCTCCGACCACTCGGGAATGTCCCGGAGGTCAACCGACTGCTGGACACACACGGACACCTGCTCGCGACCTGAAGGCCGAAGAGCACCTTTGCTCCCAGCCGCCCGAAACCGGAGTGTCGGCCCTGACAGCCGACCAACCTTGCGACCGGCTACGCCGGAATGTCGCGGACGTTGCGATGCAGGACATCGGGCAGGATGGCGGCCGCAGTGACGAAGTCGTTGTCGTCGTGCAGCACGATCAGGCCATGATGAGCCGCAGTCGCGCAAACCATCAGGTCAACCGTGGACAGTGCACGAATGGCGCCTCCAGCCTGTGCGAGTTGGAACTGCGCGGACTCGATCCAGCCCCACATGTTCTTCGACAGCGGCACGTCCGGGTATAGGTCGGCGAACATCTCAGCCATCTGCCCGTAGTGCACGAGATTGCGGGCGGAGCGGCGAAACTCGGTGCGCTGAGGGGCACACGACCCGATGACACGCAGATCGACATCCTCGCCCCACGCGTCGTTCAGGGTCGGCTCCCGCAACAGTTGCCACACGGCGGTGGAGTCCACGAGGTACCGGATCACTCCTCGCCCCGCTTCTCGGCATCGTGGAGTTGCTGCCATCCCTCGTAGTCCCACTCCTGGGCGGCCTGTATGTGACGGGCACGCCGGGCGGCCCGCTCGTGGCGGTCGGCGTACTCGCGGAGGGCGGTGTTCACCACTTCCTTTTTGGTCGCGCCACCGGAGACCCGCAGTGCCTTCGCGAGGGCGTCGTCGTCCAGGTCGATTGTCGTAACGCCACACCTGTTTTCGGAGCCAGACCTGCTCGGCGCGGCGCTGGGGTCTGCCGTTCGCTCCTCGGCTCACGGCTCCCCCGGAAGTGGCAACTCGGGTTTGGTCCTTTGGTTGAAGACCGGGAGATCGGGGGCGTCGATGCTGTCCGCATGACATCGGCGCCATCACACACCGCAGCGATAGCGGTCCACGAGCTGACCAAGCGTTACGGGCGGACGACCGTGGTCGACGACCTCTCCTTCACCGTGCGGGCGGGCGTGGTGACCGGGTTCTTCGGCCCCAACGGCGCGGGCAAGACAACCGTGTTGAAGATGATCGTCGGGTTGGCCCGGCCGACCGCCGGTCACGTGTCCTTCCAGGGCGGGCCGGTCCCCTCCGACGCCCGGGCGCTGGGTGTGCACATCGAGCCGTGTGGGGCCCATCCCGGCCGGACCGCCCGCGCCCACCTCCGGGCGTTGGCGCTCCTGGCCGGGCTGCCGGCCACCCGGGTCGACGAGGTGCTGGAGATCGTCGGACTGGAGCAGGCCGCCGGACGGCGGGTCGGCAAGTACTCGTTGGGCATGCGACAACGACTCGGGCTGGCCACCGCGCTGCTCGGTGATCCGGAGATCCTGGTCCTGGACGAACCGGTGAACGGCCTGGACCCCCAGGCCATCCGCCGCCTGCGCACGCTCCTGCGCGAGCGTGCCGCGCACGGCCGCACCACCCTGCTGTCCAGCCACATGCTCGGCGAGGCCGCACAAACGGTCGACGACGTCGTCGTCATCGACCAGGGGCGGCTGGTCCACACCGGCCCGATCGGCGATCTCGAACAGGACGCCCTCTCGGTACGGACCCCCGAACCCGATCGGCTCTCGGCACTGGTGGCCGAAGCCGGCGGACACGTTCGACCCGCAGCCGACGGCGGACTGTGGATCGAGGGACTCCCGGCCGCCGAGATCGCTCGCCTGGCCCTGCGCGAACACATCCCGCTGGAGGAGATCACCTCGCGAACCGCGTCCCTGGAGGACGTGTTCCTCGACCTGACGAAAGGCCGAAGCGCATGAACCGGCTACTGCGAGGCGAGTTGCTCAAGACCCGCACCACCCGCTCGATCCACGCCTTCGTCGCCGGCGGAGTCGCATACACCGTGCTCAATGTGGTGATCGTCGCCGTCGCATCGGGCCGCCTGGACGAGGTGGGCGAGAAGGAGGAGGCCCTGTCCGGGCTACCGGTCCTGCTGATGTTGTGGGGCATCGTCGGCGCGGCCGGCGAGTACCGCCACCGCACCGCCGCACCGGCCGCACTGGTGGCCCGGCGCGACCGCGGCGCACTCCTGCTCGCCAGGATCGGCGCCTACGCGGTAACCGGCCTGCTGATCGGCGCGCTGCTGGTCGCCGTCTCGGTCGGGCTCGGCCTGCCGCTGCTCGCCGACCACCCGGGAGCCGACCTCACCCCCGGCGAGGTCACCTCGGTCGCCGCGAGCAATCTGACGGCCTTCGTGCTCTCTGCGATCATGGGTGCCGCCGTCGGCGCGATGGTGCGCAGTCCGGTCGTGGGGGTGGTCGTGGTGTTGCTGGTGAACTTCGCGGTGCTTCCACTGGTCGCCGGCGTCGCCGAATCCACGGCCAACTACACGCCGTTCGGGGCCGCCGAGGTGCTGGTCCGCTCGACGCACAACACGACGTTGTCGCCGGGTGCCGCCGCGGTGGTGCTGAGCGCCTGGGCGATCGTGCTGGTCGTCGCCGCCGTCGCCGGCGAACGTCGGCGTGACCTGGCGTGAACGCGATAGCCCGATCCGCACGAGCGGCGCGCCAATGGATCCGGGCGCGCCGCTCCGCGGTACTGGACGCCGTCGTCGCGGTGGTGGCCACCATCGTCGAACTCAGTCTGACCTTCAACGACGCGACACCCGTTCGGCCGCACCTCGTCGTACTCGTCGTGTGCACCGGTGCCCTCCTGCTCGCCCGACGGCGCGCGACGCTCACCGTGCTGCCGGCCGTCTGCGCGGTCGAGGCGCTGCTCGTGGCCACCGGCGGCAATCCCGGTGGGGCACCGGCGTTGGTGGCCCTGTTCACCGTCGCCGAACTGCGCGAGCGACGAGTGTCGGTGGCCGCCCTCGTGCCGACGGCGCTGTTCCTGATGGTGGCGGACATCGTCTCGTTCCCCGTCACCATCGGCGCGTGGGCTGTGGGCACCTACGCACAGACCCGGCGCCGCTACACCGCGGCCCTGGAGGAACGCGCGGCCCACCTGGAGCGCGAGCGCGAACAACTCTCGGTGATCGCAGCCCAGCGCGAGCGCGCCGCGATCGCCCGCGAACTGCACGACATCATCGCCCACTCGGTCACCGTGACGCTCGTGGGCGTACGCGGCGCGCGACGTGCTGCGCACCGCGCCCGACGTGGCCGACGACACGCTGGAGCGGGTCGAGACCAACGCCGAGCAGAGCCTGGTCGAGTTGCGCCGGATGTTGCTGCTGCTGCGTGAGCCGGACCAGGGGGTCCGAATGCGCCCGCAGCCCTCGCTGGCCCAACTGCCCACGCTGGTCGCCTCGTACGGCGAGGCCGGGCTGCCGGCGCGCCTTGAGGTCACCGGCGCGTCCCGACCGCTAGCCGGGGGCGTCGAGTTGTCGGTGTACCGCATCGTCGAGGAGGCGCTGACCAACGTGCTCAAGCACGCCCGACCCGCCCACGTCGCGGTGACCCTCGACTTCGGCCGTACACACCTGCACGTCGCGGTCGTCAACGACGGCGAGCAGGTGCCCGAACCCTCCTCGGGTGGACACGGTATCGCCGGCATGCGCGAGCGGATCGGCCTCCTCGGCGGCGAACTGGAGGCCCACCCCGGCCCGGACGGCGGATTCCGGGTCTCGGCCCGGCTTCCCCTGGGAGATGCGACATGAGCGCCCGGAGCATCCGCCTGCTGATCGTCGACGACCAGGAGCTGATCCGAACCGGCCTGCGCCTGTTCCTCCAGACCCAGGACGACCTGGTCGTCGTCGGCGAGGCCGAGGACGGCGACGAGGCGATCGAACTGGCCGCCGCCCTGCGCCCGGACGTGATCCTCATGGACATCCGGATGCCACGCGTGGACGGCGTCGAGGCCACCGCCCGATTGCACGCCGAGGGCATCTCGCCGCCCCCGCGCGTACTCATCCTCACCACCTTCGATCTGGACGAGTACGTCTTCGGCGCGTTGCGGGCGGGCGCTGCGGGATTCCTGCTCAAGGACGCCTCCCGAGCCCGGCTGCTGGAGGCGATCCATGTCATCCACGACGGCGAGGCGTTGCTCTCGCCCTCGATCACCCGGCGCCTCATCGAGAACTTCGCCGCCCGTACCGAACCGCTCCGGTCGCCGCCGCGCTCCTGGCAGCCCTGACCCCGCGCGAACGAGAGGCCCTGCTGCTGGTCGCCCGCGGCCTCTCCAACAGCGAGATCGCCGCCCACCTGGTGGTCACCGAGGCGACCGTGAAGAGCCACGTGGGCAGCATGTTCGCCAAACTGGGCCTGCGCGATCGGGCACAGGCGGTGGTGTTCGCCTACGAGCACGGCGTCATCGTCGCCGGCGAGGGCGGCCCGCCCGGACCGGCCTGACGACGTCCCGGGAACCACCGTGCCCCCGAGACGTCGTCCGGCACGCGAAGGTCAGTCGGCCAGCGGCAGATAAACCCGGTTGCCCGCGGCCGCGAACTCCGCCGACTTGGCCCGCATCCCGGCCTCGGCATCCACCTCGGTCGTCCCGACGGCAGCCCCGGCCCCGTCGCCGTGCTCGGCACGGATGCCGTGCGAAATCCGCATCGAACAAAACTTCGGCCCACACATCGAGCAGAAGTGGGCCGTCTTGGCCGGCTCCGCCGGAAGCGTGGCGTCGTGGTAGGCCCGCGCGGTGTCCGGGTCCATCGCCAGGTCGAACTGATCCTGCCAACGGAACTCGAAGCGGGCATCGGAGAGCGCGTCGTCCCACGCCTGCGCACCCGGGTGGCCCTTGGCGAGGTCCGCCGCGTGGGCCGCGATCCGGTAGGCGATCACGCCCGCCTTGACGTCGTCCCGGTCGGGCAGGCCCAGATGCTCCTTCGGCGTCACGTAGCACAGCATCGCGGTGCCCCACATGCCGATCATCGCCGCGCCGATCGCCGACGTGATGTGGTCGTATCCGGGGGCGACGTCCGTGGTCAACGGGCCGAGCGTATAGAACGGCGCCTCGTCGCAGATGCGTTGCTGGAGGTCGACGTTCTCCTTGATCTTGTGCATGGGCACATGGCCCGGGCCCTCGATCATCACCTGCACGTCCATCGACCGGGAGATCCGGCCCAGTTCGCCCAGCGTCTCCAACTCGGCGAACTGCGCCGCGTCGTTGGCGTCCGCGATGGATCCCGGACGCAGCCCGTCGCCGAGCGAGTAGGTCACGTCGTACGCGCGCAGGATCTCGGTCAGTTCGGCGAAGTGCGTGTAGAGGAAGTTCTCTTGATGGTGGGCCAGGCACCACGCCGCCATGATCGAGCCGCCCCGCGAGACGATCCCGGTCTTGCGCCGCGCGGTCAGCGGCACGTAGCGCAGCAACACGCCGGCATGCACCGTCATGTAGTCCACGCCCTGCTCGCACTGCTCGATCACGGTGTCCCGGTACAGCTCCCAGGTGAGTTCCTCGGGCTTGCCGTTCACCTTCTCCAGCGCCTGGTAGAGCGGCACCGTACCGATCGGGACCGGCGAGTTGCGCACGATCCACTCGCGTGTGGTGTGGATGTCCTTGCCGGTGGACAGGTCCATCACGGTGTCCGCACCCCACCGGATCGCCCACACCAGCTTGTCGGTCTCCTCCTCGATCGAGGAGGTCACCGCCGAGTTGCCGATGTTCGCGTTGACCTTGACCAGGAAGTTCTTGCCGATCACCATCGGCTCGATCTCGGGGTGGTTGATGTTCGCGGGCAACACCGCACGACCGGCGGCAATCTCGTCCCGGACCAGCTCGGGCGCCAAGCCCTCGCGGATCGCCACGAACTCCATCTCCGGGGTGACCAGCCCGCGTCGCGCGTAGGCGAGTTGGGTCACCGCCTCGGAACCGGACGCGCGCCTGGGTCGGGCCCCGGCACCCGGCACCGCGAATCCGGCCGGCGTCAGCGCGCCGATCCGGCCGTCGTAGCGGGCGGTGTCGCCGCGCTCCTCGATCCAGGCCTCCCGCAGCGCGGGCAGGCCGCGCCGCACATCCACCTCGAAGGCGGGGTCGGTGTACGGGCCCGAGGTGTCGTACAGGCGAACCGTCTCGCCGTTGGTCAGATGCACCGTGCGTACCGGAACGCGCAGGTCCTCGCGCGATCCGGCGACATAGCCGCGGTGGTGGGCGGGGGCAATCGGTCCGCTGGTGACCGTCCGTGCGGCGGCCGGGTCGGCCGTCGGGGCAGCGGGCAGCGAAGTGTTTTGCGAGGTCATGGAAAGGCTCCCTACGCCGGCATTACCCGGTCAGGTTCTGCGGTCGGCGCGGCCTCAGCGCCCTCTCAGCCCGGTGCCCCGAGCTCCCGTGTATCTCCGCGTGGTGCGCCCCCCACCCTGGCACACCGACCGCCGCACGACCAGCACCGGTTCAGCCGAGCGGGTCGCGCGGCCCGCGGCCGACCACCGCGGTGCGCGCGAGCACGACCATCCCGATCGTGACGCACAGCCCGACGACGCCTTTGACGATGAGCATCAGGAAGGCCGAGAACAGCCAGATCAGCAACCAGCACAGCAGGACCAGCACGAGCACCGGTCCGCCGATGCGTGCCCAGCGCGGCCATGTCTCCATCGTCCAACCCCCAGTCACGCGAACCCGCGAGACGTGCACACCCGGGAAGCACATTCCCCGGGAGGACACGCCGTACCCGGGTGGACCGGTTCCGGTCCGTCCGGGAACGATCCGGTCCGCCCGGACCCGCTCAGACCGGCCAGCGCTCGCCGCGCCACGCGGCGTCCCAGAACATCCACTCGTAGCGCGCCGTCGTGGTGAAGTGCTCAATCATCCGAGCCCGTTCGGTCGCCGAGAGGTCCTCGCCGATCCGGTCCACCAGGTCGAGCACCGCGCGCACCGTCGCCTGGAACTCCTCGGCGCCGTAGGTGGCGATCCAGCGCCCGTACAGCTCGTCGGGCGAGCCCTTGGCCAGCAGTGCGTCGCCCACTCGGGCGTAGATCCAGTAGCAGGGCAGCACCGCCGCCACACCCTCGGCGAACGAGCCGTTGTGCACCGTGGCGAGCAGATAGCTGACGTACGCCCGAGTGCTCGGCAACACCGGCTCGGTCGCGGTGGCGTCGGCCACCGAGCTGCCGAAGTCGACCATGAAGCCCTCGTGCAGCGAACGCTCGGCGGCGATCGCGCCGGCCGCGTCGCCCGCGAACTGCACGGTCGTTGCCTCGTCCGGCGCCTTGGCCGCACACACCGCCAGCGCCTTCGCGTAGTCGCGTAGGTAGTGCGAGTCCTGCACGACATAGTGCCGGAACGCCTCGCGCGGCAACGTGCCGTCGGTCAGTCCGTGGATGAACGGGTGGTCGAGGATCGCCGCGTAGACGTCCTCGATGGCAGCCCAGAGTTCGTCGCGCAGCGTCATCGGATGTACTCCCCGTCGTCGGATCCCGAGATCCGATCGCTGGATCCCCAGGTGCGATTGTCGTACATGCGTGCGGGCCGCCCACAGGTGTGCCCACCGCCGGCCGCCCCTCGCGCCCGGCCCTCGCCCTCAGCCCTCCGGTGGCGAGAAGAACACCAGGACCCGCAGCGCTTCGGTGATCCGGTGGAAGCGGTGTGGCACCTGCGCCGGTACGTACACGATGCTGCCGCGCGCCACGGCCGTGGACTCGTCGCCGACGGTGAGCGTGGCCCGGCCGCTGATCACCACATACGCCTCGTCCTGGTTGTGCGGCTTCTGGGTGTCGCTCTCGCCCGGCTCAAGCGCGTACAGGCCCATCGAGAAGTTCCGTTCGCTGAGAAATTTCAGGTACGCACCCTGCTCGAACGCGCGCTCCGCGTCCAGATCATCGAGCCGAAAGACCTTCATGTGACCAACTCCTTACCGACACGTGCACACTTTCTGCCGGGGCTCAAGCGGGAGGGTCCCGCCGGATGCCAGCATCAAGACATGAAAAGCCTGATCATCAAACTGGTTGCCAACGCCCTGGCCATCTGGTTCGCCAGCTGGTTCGTGTCCGGAATCGATCTCGCCGACGGTGCCTCGGCCGGCAGCAAGGCCAAGACGATAATTTTCGTGGCCCTCATCTTCGGGGTCGTCAACGCCATCATCAAGCCGGTGGTGAAGCTGTTCTCGCTGCCACTCTTCGTGCTGACCCTGGGCCTGATCACGTTCGTGATCAACGCGCTGATGTTGTGGCTGACCGAGGCCATCTCCAACAAGCTGGATCTGGACTTCCACATCGACGGCTTCTGGCCCGCCCTGCTCGGCGCCCTGGTCATCGGTCTGGTCAGCTGGTTCCTGAGCATGATCCTGGACCGCGACTGACGGCCGGGCATGGCGATGGGCCCGGACGAGGTTTCACGTGAAACAGGCAGTGAAGGAGTCGAGATTTGTCCACCGCATGGAGCGACGGGACTCGGGCGGTCCGGGCCGGCAGTCCGGGCCGCGCGCCGGGTGACCCCTTCCTGCCCGGACCGGTGTTCGCCGGCACGTACCACATGCCGGGCGAGGTGAACGGGCCCTACCAATACGGGCGCTACGCGAACCCGACCTGGGTCGGCCTGGAGGAGGCGGTCGGCGCGCTGGAGGGGGCCGCCGACACCGTCACGTTCGCGTCCGGGATGGCCGCCGTCTCGGCCGTCCTGCTCGCACTCACCGAGCCGGGCGATGTGGTCGTACTGCCGTCCGACGGCTACCCGGCCACCCGCGCGGTCGGTGAGCACCTCGCCGCGCGCGGGATCACCGTACGGCTGGTGCCGACCACCGGCGCCGAGATCGAAGCGGCCCTGGTCGGCGCCCGCCTGGTGTGGTTGGAGACCCCGAGCAACCCGGGCCTGGACGTGTGCGACATCGAGCGGATCGCGGCGCTCGCCCACGCGCAGGGTGCCCTGGTGGCCGTCGACAACACCCTGGCCACTCCGCTGGGCCAGCTCCCGCTCGCGCTCGGCGCCGACATCTCGGCGGCGAGCGGCACCAAGGCGCTGACCGGGCACAGCGACGTGCTGCTCGGCTACGTCGCCTGCGCAAGCGCCGAACTCGCCGCCCGGGTGCGTTCCTGGCGCTCGCTCACCGGTGCCGTGCCCGGGCCGATGGAGGCATGGTTGGCGCATCGTTCGCTGTCCACCCTCCAGTTGCGGGTGGACCGACAGGCGGTCAACGCACTGGCCGTCGCCCGGGCACTGAGCGAACGCTCCGGCGTCGCGGACGTGCGCCACCCCGCACTCGCGGGCGATCCGGCCTACGATGTGGCCACCCGTCGGATGCGGCGGTTCGGCTGCGTCGTGGGCTTCACGCTCGCCGACGCGGACACCGCTCGTCGGTTCCTGAGCGCGCTCGAACTGGTCTTCGACGCCACCAGCTTCGGCGGTGTGCACAGCATGGCCGAACGACGCGCACGCTGGGCCGGCAACGATGTGCCCGAGGGATTCGTCAGGTTCTCGGCCGGATGCGAGGACACCGCGGATCTCGTCGCGGACATCCTGCGCGCCCTGGACCTCGCCTCCCCGGGCTGACCTGGCACTTCGGGCAAGATCACGTGATGTCCCCGACTCTCGGGAGTGGTCGGGGGACACGAGACGGGGGACCCGTGGACCTGACGCTGTTGCGCACTTTCCTGGCCGTACACCGCGCGGGTTCGTTCACCCGGGCCTCTGCATCGCTCGGGCTCTCACAGCCGGCGATAACCGCGCAGATGCGCACCCTGGAGAAGCAGGTCGGCAAGCAGTTGTTCGAGCGGCTGCCGCGCGGTGTGGCACCCACCGGACCCGCCGACGAACTCGCCCGCCGACTCGCACCACACCTGGACGCGATCGAGGAGATCGCGGCCCGCGAGGTGCGCGGCGTGGACTCGCTGCGGCGCACCGTGCACCTGGGCGGCCCGACCGAACTGACCGCGCTGCGCGTGCTGCCGTCGCTGTCCGACCTGGTCCGGCGCGGCCTGCGGTTACGGGTGACGCTGGGCCCCGGCGACGTTCTGCTCGCGGGCCTGGCGGCGGCCCGGCACGACCTGGTGATCTCGGATGTGCGCCCGCGCACCCGCGGGATAGTGGGCACACCGCTCACCGACGAGGAGTACGTCCTGATCGGCGCGCCGCACTGGGCCGCACGGCTGCCGCAGAGCCGGATCCTGGCCCAGGGTCCGGCCGCGCTGGAGGGGGTGCCGCTGGTCGGCGAGGCCGAAGAGCAGCCGCTGATCCGGCGCTACTGGTCGACCGTGTTCGACACCAAGCCCACGGCCCCGGCCGCGGTGACGGTGCCCGACCTGCGTGCCGTGTTGGAGTGCGTACGCTCCGGGCACGGCATCGCGGTGCTGCCGCGCTACCTGTGCGCCGAGGCGCTGGACCGGCGCGCGGTGGTCGCCCTCCTGGAGCCCGAACTGCCGCCGCTGCACACGGTGTTCCTGGCGGTGCGAGAGGGCACTTTGAGCCAACCGCACATCGCGCATCTGCACGGCGAGCTGATCGCGCGCGCCGCGCGCTGGGCGTGATCCCGAACGTGGCGCCGCGCAGGCATAAACCACCCGTCCGGCCGGAAAGGGAGACTTCAGACGGGGGAAACGCCTGGCAAGAAAGCAGAGGGCACCGACGATGCGTTCAGTGGTGAAGCGGACGGCACGCGCGATCCTGCTCGACGACGAGGACCGGATGGTGCTGATCAAACGTACGAAGCCGGGCAGCACCCCGTATTGGATCACCCCCGGCGGCGGCGTCGAACCCGAAGACACCACGGTGACCGAGGCGTTGCGACGCGAGGTGTTCGAGGAACTCGGCGGCAAGATCGGCCGGCCGGTGCCCGCGTTCGTGGACACCGTGCCCGAGCCCGGCGGGGTCAAGATCCAGCACTTCTTCGCGTGCCGGCTCGAATCGATGGATCCGGCGCTGCGGCACGGCCCCGAGGTGGACGAGCCGAACGGCGAGTACGACATCGTGCGGGTGCCCTTCACGCCCGCGGGGCTGGCCTCGGTGGGCCTGGTGCCGGCGAGCCTGGCCGCCTATCTGCGGACCAACGTCGAGGGCATCCACACCCTGCTTGCGAACGACCTCGGCTAGGGCCTGTGCGGCGCGGCAGGGCCCCGGAGCGCTCCGGGGCGCGGAGCGCTCCGGGGCGCGATGCGCAGATCCGGCGCGCCGGACCGCGGCGCGCAAGGGGGCGCGGCGCTCAGCCGCGTCCCGGCCGGACCATCCCCGACTCGTAGGCGATCACCACGAGCTGCGCCCGATCGCGTGCGCCGAGTTTGACCATCGCGCGACTGACGTGGGTCTTCGCGGTCAGCGGCGAGACGAACAGATGCTCGGCGATCTCGTCGTTGCTCATCCCGGCCGCGACCAGCGAGAGCACCTCGCGCTCGCGGTCGGTGAGCGCCTCCAGCCGATCCGGCGCGGCCACCTTGGGCTCGGGCTGGGACAGGAAGCGGGCCACCAGCGCGCGCGTGGCCCCCGGCGAGAGCAGCGCGTCGCCGGTGGCGACGGTCTTGATCGCCTTGAGCAGGTCCTCGGGGTCGGTGTCCTTGACCAGGAAGCCGCTGGCCCCGGCGCGCAGCGCCTCGAAGACGTACTCGTCGACCTCGAACGTGGTCAGCACGAGCACCCGGACGCCCGCGAGGTCGTCGTCGCCGACGATCCGGCGGGTGGCCTCCAGGCCGTCCATGCCGGGCATCCGGATGTCCATCAGGACCACGTCCGGGTGGCTCTCCCTGGCCAGGGCCAGTGCCTCGGCGCCGTTCGCGGCCTCGCCGACCACCTCCAGCTCGGGGTCGCTGCCGACCAGCACCTTGAAGCCCGACCGGACCAGCAGCTGGTCGTCCGCGATCAGCACGCGCACCGTCATGAGGAATCTCCGTCCCGACGCGCGACGAGCGCGCCCTTGTGGTGCGGCAGCACCGCGTGTACCGAAAAACCGCCGTTGGGGCCGGGTCCCACCGCGAGCGAGCCGCCCACGGCGACCGCCCTTTCCCGCATGCCGAGCAACCCGTGTCCGGTGCCGTCGGCGCGCTTGCCCTGTTTCGCCTTGGGATTGCCCCGGCCGTCGTCGAGCACGTCGACCTCCACCGCGTGCTCGCCGTACACGACCCGCACGATCGCCGACGCGCCGTCGCCGCCGTGCTTCATCGCGTTGGTGAGCGACTCCTGGACGATCCGGTACAGCGCGAGGCCGACCGGCGCGGACGGGTTCCGGGCCTCGCCGGACTCCTCCAGGAGCACCGGCAGGCCCGCGTTGCGATAGGACGCCACCAGGGCGTCCACGTCCTCCACCCCCGGGGTCGGCTCGGTGGGCAGGTCGCTGTCGCCGTCCTGGCGCAGCACGCCCAGCGTGGTGCGCAGTTCGGCCAGCGCGTCCCGGCTGGCCACCTTGATGTGCACGAGCGCCTCCTTGGCCTGCGGCACGTCCCGGTCGATCACGTGCGCGGCCACGCCCGCCTGGATGTTGATCATCGCGATGCTGTGCGCGACCACGTCGTGCAGCTCGCGGGCGATCCGCATGCGTTCGGCGGTGACCCGGCGCCGGGCCTCGTCCTCGCGCTCGTGCTCGGCGCGGGCCAGCCGGGCCTGTACCTCCGCCCAGTAGGCCCGCTTGGCGCGAACCGCCTCACCGATCGCCACCGGCAGGTACATCCAGATGCCAGAGAGGTACTTCTCCGGGGACAGGAACCCGTCCGGGGTCAGCCCTATCCGCATCCCGGTGTGCACCACCGCGACCGCCGAGGCGATCAGCACCGAGCGGCGCAGTTGCCCGCTGGCGGCCACGGTGTACAGCGCGACCATGGTCGGAATCAGGATCGGACCGTCCAGACCGTCGGCCGCCAGGTAGAACACCTGGCCCGCCTCGGTCAGCGCCAGCACCGTGAGCGGCCATCGCAGCCGGCCGAGCAGCACCAGGCAGGTGATCCCGGCGATGATCAGGTTGAACGCGTTCGGGTGGCCGGGGTTGTGATCCCTGGTGGACCCGCCGAGCGAGCCGCCGATCACACAGAGCAGCACGAGCGCGACCAGAAGCAGCTCGCCCACCCACGTCCGGCAGGGCAGCCACCGCGCGAGCGGCTTGGGCACCGGCAGCAGCCAGGGCTCGACCGTGTCGCTCGGGCGCGAACCGTTCGCGGACGCGGGAAGGCCCCGCACGGCGACTCGCGCGGGGCCTTCCACGGACATCCGTACTCCTCGGGTACTACCTGATCAGCGGTCCCCGGCCAGTACCGGCTCTCGATCCTGCCCGCCTGGGCCGACCGACCCCGGCGCACGATCGGCATGTCCGGGCCACCACGCGGCATGCCCGATCAGCGCGGTCACGGACGGGACCAGGAACATCGACATCACGAAAGCCGAGATGCAGATGCCGACCGAAACGGCGAAGCCCATCTGGGTCATCATGTCGATGCCCGCCATCATGAGCGACGCGAACGTCCCTGCCAGGATGACACCCGCGGCGGCAATCGAGGGACCCGCATGCTCGACGGCCAGGGCAGCAGCCTTCCGCGGCTCGTTGCCCTCCTTCGCCTCCTCGCGCAATCGGGCAACCATGAGAATGTTGTAGTCGGTCCCGATGGCCACCACGAACATGTAGATCATCACCGGCAGCATGAACATCACGCCGGAGTTGCCCATCAACGTCTGGAAGACGAAGACGGTCGCACCGATGGTCGCGATGAAGCCCAGGACCACCGCCAACATCAGGTACCACGGGGCCACAACGCTGCGCAGCAGCAGGCCCAGCACCAGCGCGATCAGCAGGCCGGCGACCGGGAAGATCACCGACAGGTCGCGGTTGGTGGCCTTGCGGATGTCGGTGAAGGAGGCGGTCTGGCCGCCGACCATCGCCTTGGTGCCGTCGGGCTGGTGCTCGTGTACGAAGTCGCGCAGCGGGTCGATGGTGTCCAGCGCCTTGTTCGCGAACGGGCTCTCCTTGAGCACGATCGCAATCTCCGCGGACATCCGGTCGTCGCTGACCTTGACGTGTGAGTTCTCGTCGGGACCGCCGGCGCCGTTCACGTCGCCGATGCCCTCGACGTCCTTGAGCGAGCGCGCGAACTGCTCGGCCGCGCCCTTGTCGATCGGCTGACCGTTCTTGCTCTCGAGGTAGACCTGCGTCGGGTTGAGCGTGCCCGCCGCGAAGTCCAGCTGCATGTCCTTCATCGACTTGGCGGACTCGGTGTCCCCAGGGAGCTGGCCGAACTGGTCGTAGTCGGCCTTGAAATTCAGCGCACCGGCGGCGAAGGCGAGCATGATCACGCCGGAGACCACGGCCACCGCGAGCGGCTTGCGACCGACCACACCGCCGATCTTGTTGAACGCGGTGCCCTTGGGCTGCTTCTGCCAGGTCTTGGACGGCCAGAACACCTTCGGGCCGACCAGCGAGACCACCGCGGGCACCAGGGTCAGCGCGGCGACCGCCATCACGATCACCGCGATGGCCAGACCCGGACCCATCGACTTGAACGCGCCGAAGGTGGCGAGCAACATCGCGCCGAAGGCGATCACGACGGCGCCGGCGGCCGAGGCGATGGCCTCGCCCACCCGCTCGACCGAGACGATCATCGCCTGCTTCTTGTCGTCGCCCGCACGCAGCCGTTCCCGATAGCGGAAGAGCAGGAAGAGGATGTAGTCGGTACCGATGCCGAACAGCACCACGATCAGGATCGTGTTGAGCGACTGGTCCACCTGCAGGTCGGTGGCCTTGCCGACGATCGCGATCACCGGCGACGCGACCTGGGACACCAGCGCAACCATGATCACCGGCAGCAGGGCCGCGATCGGACTCCGGTAGATCACCAGGAGCAACACGATGATCAGCACGATCGTGACGATGCCGACGATCGCCTCGGCCTTCTTGAAGGCGTCCTCGTTGTCGACGTTGATCGCCACGCCGCCGGTGAAGCCGAGCTTGAGGTCGGTTCCCTCGACCAGGGGCTTGGCCTTGTCGCGCAGTTCCTTGAGCGCCTCGTTGACGAACTTGTCCTGCTGGTCGCCCTTGATGTAGGCGGTGGCCAGGGCGATTTTGTCCTTGGCGTCACCCGCCTCGACCTTGCTCACATGCTCGACGCCCGCCGCACCGAGCTTGCCGCTGATCTCCTTGACCTTGTCCTTGTCGGCCCCGGTGAGGTTCTTGCCGTCACCGCGCTTGAAGACCAGCAGCGCGGTCTGCTCGGTGGACTGCGGGAAGGCCTTTTCCGCGAGTTTTTGAGCCTGCACGGACTCGTACTTGTTGGGCAGGAAGCTCGCCTGGTCCTGGTTGGTCAGATCGCTCAGCTTCGGCGCGAACATGATCAGGGCCACCGCGGCTATCAGCCAGGCCGCGATGACCTTCCAGGGGTTGTGGACGACGAGCCTGCCGAGTCGTCCGAACATCGATGTCTCCTCGGTTGCGTGTGCGATCCCGCGGTGTGACCGACCCCCGAATACCGCTTGTGATCTAATTCACAAGGCATCGATCGCCGCACGCGCCGAGAGAACGTCGGTGGTGTCCGCTTCGAAGGTAGGCAGGGCCGAACAGGCACTTCAATCGAAATCGGGGCTCGGAACGCAAGTTCCGCCCCCGGGACTACGAGGCCGCACCGCCCTCGCAGACGCGGGTATCGCGGCGTACTACAGGGGGAGTATCGAAAGCTCGTGCCCGGGGATGATCGGCGCGAGTCGGGGCCGGGACGAAGAGCGTGACAGCGGGCGCCAAGCGCGCGCCCAACGAATCCCAAGTGGGGCCCACCATGATCGAAGCCATGCGGCGGGCCCGAACAACCCCGTGATCGGGTCCGCCGCACCGGGAGCGGTTCGGAGCCTTCCGAGGGGGGAGGGGCTCCGGACCGGACTCTCCCACCCTCGCCGCCCGCCGGAACCCCGCCACGCGCGCCGCCACCGGGACGGGGCGTCCGGTGGGCGGCGCGGGTGCTCCGGCGGCGGCGCGGGTGCTCCGGCCGAGAAACCGAGGAACCGAGGAACCAGGCCCCGTCCCGCGTCCTGCCACGCGACCCCCTCGGCCCTGCATCGACGAGTCCGCCGGTGCGCCGTACCGGAAACGTCGCGCCGAACCCCCGGCCCGGGGTGGGCCCAGGCCACCCCGAACCCCGCCTCGGCGCACCCTCCACCCACGGCCCGGTCAATATCGTGAGCCCATGGCGCAGATCGCGATGCACCCGAGAAGTCCCGAGCCGGTCCACCGCCTGGTCGCCGCCAAACTGCGCCCACCCCGACCGCTGACCCCGCTGGTGCCCCGGCCCCGCGTGCACGCGCTGCTCGGTGCCGCGGCACATCGCTCGTTCGTGGTCGTCCTCGCCGGCCCCAGCGGCATCGGCAAGACCGTCGCCCTCACCCAGTGGGCCGCCACCCAGGCCCGTCCCGTCGCATGGGTCACCGTCGACGCCCGGGACAACGACCCGCGACGGCTGTGGCCGCACCTGGCCGCCGCCCTCGCGGGGGCGACCGGCGACCCCGACCTGGAGCGGTCCGCAGCCGGCCCCGAGCCCGGCAGCGCCGAGTACGTCGCGGCGCTGGCCAACCGCGTCGTCGCACACCACGCTCGTCCGATCCTGATCCTGGACGAGTACGAACACATCGTCGAACGCGACATCCATGACCGGCTCGAACTGCTCACCCGCGTCTGCGCCGACCGGCTGACCCTCGTGGTCGCCGCACGCAACCGCCCAGCCCTCCCGGTGGAGCGGCTCGAACCGGCCGGCCGACTGGCCCGGGTGTCCTGGACCGAGCTGCGCTTCGACGCCGACGAGGCCCGCGACCTGCTCACCACCGGCTATGGACTGCCCACCGCACTCGCCCCGACCGCGATCGACACCGAGACGATCGTCCGCGAACTGCGCGATCGCGAGGAGATCCTGGACGCGCTGTTGCGCTTCGCCCTCGGCTTCGACCTGAAGGACCGCGAGCTGTTCCGCACCGCGTTCACCCCGGACGCCGAGTTCGACTTCCGCCCGGTCGCCGCCGAACTCGGCCTGGAGGTACCGGTGATGGTCGGTGTGGCGGCGATCGAGGCGGTGCACTTCAACCCGGACGTCCGGCTCGACACCACCCACGCGGTGAGCAACGCGCGGATCGGGTTCATCGGCGACCGAGCCCGGCTCACCGCCCTGGTCGAGGCTCAGCACCTGCCCACCGGCGACCACACCCGGCACCTGCTGCTGAAGAACCGCTACGCCGTGGACCTGGTCCGCACCGGCGCCGGATGGGCGATGAGCCGTCTGTACGTCGAGAACGTCTGGCGCACCGGCGACCCGAAGGTGCTGATCGGCGCCTGACCCGCCGCCCACGGCACGCGGCGGGCAGCACGCGGCGGGTCGGACCCGGGCCCGTTTCCGCATCCGTATCCGTGTCGAAAGTCCCGGGTGGGGTCTATCGAGCGAGCGACGCCACACCCCGCGTCGGACTCCTGGCTTCAGAAATTCATTCACCCGAGCGAGTGGCGGATCTGACCAGCGATGTCCTGTCTCCGCAGCTCAGCTCTGCGCCATGTCCACGAAGCGCGAGTAGTGGCCCTGGAACGCCACGGTGATCGTCGCCGTCGGCCCGTTACGGTGCTTGGCCACGATCAGGTCCGCCTCACCCGCTCGCGGCGACTCCTTCTCGTAGGCATCCTCACGATGCAACAAAATGACCATGTCGGCATCTTGTTCGATAGAACCCGATTCGCGAAGATCGGAAACCATCGGCTTCTTGTCCGTGCGCTGCTCCGGCCCACGGTTCAGCTGGGACATCGCGACGACCGGGACCTCGAGTTCCTTGGCCAGCAGCTTGAGGTTTCGCGACATCTCGGAGACCTCCTGCTGGCGGTTCTCCGCCCGACGCGAGCCGCCCGACTGCATCAGCTGGAGGTAGTCGATGATCACCAGCCGCAGGTCGTGCTTCTGCTTGAGCCGGCGGCACTTGGCCCGGATCTCCATCATCGACAGGTTCGGCGAGTCGTCGATGTACATCGGCGCCGCGGTGACCTCACCCATCTTGCGAGAGAGCCGCGTCCAGTCGTCGTCGGTCATGCTCCCCGACCGCATGTGATGCAGCGCGACCCGAGCCTCCGCCGACAACAGACGCATCATGATCTCGTTGCGGCCCATCTCCAGCGAGAAGATCACACTGGCAAGACCGTTCTTGATCGAACACGCACGCGCGATGTCCAGACCGAGGGTCGAATTGTGGGTGGGGATCCACGAGCGGCCGGCCAGGTACAGATGGTCCTCGTTGTCCACTTCCACACAGCGCACCGGCACCGAGTCGATGCGCCGCACCGCGCTGATGTAGCGCAGCCGGGTGGTCGGGTAGGCCAGGGTGCTCTGCCGGGCGATCTTGCGCGGCAGCCGGAAGACCTTGTCCGCCGGCGTGAAGTTCACCTGGTAGCAGATCGACGACCCGGCGCCGCGGCCCTTGACCGGCTTCGTGCGCATCGTCGCGCGATAGCCCAGGCTCAGCACGAGTTCGAGGGCGCCCTCGGCGAGCCTGCGATTGGTCGCCGCGAACTGCACGGTGCCGCTCGGGCTCACGTATCCGTCGGTGTCGAGCAGTCCGGCGAGCAGATCGCGCCGCTGCCGTTCGGACGCGCGCAGGTACGCCTCGGGAATGTGCTTGTCGTTCAGGACACCGAGCGTGCGCAGAATCGCGGGAACCGTGCCGTGCCGGTCGCGACAGGCCTGGCACTGCACCAACCCGCTCGACGGTCCGCCACAGTCGGGGCACGTCGGCTCGCCGACCGGCGCCGAAACCGCCTTCGCCTTGCCATCACAGGACTTGCCACACGAGCGCACCTGCGAGGTGCGCGGCACGAACGGCTTCCCGCAGACGACACACGCGCGTTCCACGACGGCCGCCGGTTCCGGAAGCCGGAGGTTGTACGACATAGGACTCGAACTCGGGACGGCGCGAATGCCCTCGCGCTCGATGTTGTCGATCATCTCGGGATCGACCGTGGTGAACCGGCTCCCCGCGCTGTGTCCATCGCCCAGCCAGGCCCCCAGCACGTAGGGCGGCAAAAGCAGGTCTCGCTCGGGGAATCGCGCAGGCGCAGCCACGCGGACGGCGTGGTTCAACCGCCGGTCGGCCGTCGCACAAAGCACCGTGGCCGCGATCTCCTCGGTGGTGCGCACCGTGCCGACGACCGGGCTCCCGTCGCGCACCGCTCGGCGCTCGGCGCGGGTCTCGGTCACCCACTGGTGGCCACCGTCCGCGACGATCACCGTGCCGTCCGAGAATTCGACCTCGTAGCAGGGTCGATCGGTCAACACCTCGGTCGCCGCCACCACGCGCGTGGGTGTCCCGTCGGCGCCGACGAGCAGATCGCCGACACGCACCTCGGCCATGGTGGTCCAGCCGGTCGGCGTCGGCAGCGGCGTGTCCAGCGCCAACGCCTTGCCCATCGCCGGGCGGGCCGCGATCACGATCATCTGGCCGGAGTGCAGGCCGTTGGTGAGGGAGTCGAGGTCGGTGAAGCCGGTGGGGATGCCTGACATCTGGCCGCCGCGGGAGCCGATCGCCTCGATCTCGTCGAGAGCGCCCTCCATGATGTCGGCCAGCGGCGCGTAGTCCTCGGTGGTGCGCTGCTCGGTGACCTTGTAGACCTCGGCCTGGGCGTTGTTGACGATGTCATCGACCTCGCCGTCGGCCGCGTAGCCCATCTGCACGATGCGGGTGCCCGCCTCGACCAGGCGGCGCAGCACCGCCTGTTCGCGCACGATCCGGGCGTAGTACTCGGCGTTGGCGGCGGTGGGCACCGACGAGATCAGGGTGTGCAGGTACGGGGCGCCGCCCACCCGGCCGATCTCGGTGCGCTTGGTCAGCTCGGCGGCGACCGTGACCGCGTCGGCCGGTTCACCCCGCGCGTACAGGTCCAGGATCGCGTTGTAGACGAGTTCGTGGGCGGGCCGATAGAAGTCGATCGGCTTGAGGTTCTCCACGACGTCGGCGATCGCGTCCTTGGACAACATCATGCCGCCGAGCACCGATTGCTCGGCCGCGATGTCCTGGGGCGGGGTCCGCTCGAATCCTTCGCGGGCCGGCTCGGGCCTGGCCTCTTCGAACTCGGAGACGCTCATGCCCGGGGTCTCCTTTCACAAAGGCTCGCGCGAGATCGCACCGCAGTACACCGTGTCCTTCTTACGCCACACGGCCGACAGATCCGCCGCATGACGCGGCGTGCGGCCCTTCACCGTACGGGTGGACCCTGGGACGGCCAAGACGGTCATACACAGGCCCTGTGGATAACTGTGGACAACCTGTGGAGAGAGGTGGGTCCAGCTGTGCACAAGCTGTGCGCAGTCAGCCGCGAACGCTTCGCAATCATGTACACAAACCCAATCTGACCTGCGGTTTCTCTATCCACCGGCTGTGTATGTGAAAAACTGTTGGGCGAATCATGCGGCTATCGCCCCACGTGTGCACCCGCGTACGCCCCGCGCTCGCCGGTAATGACCAGGAGCGCATTGTGACCCTTACCTGTGGATGACTACGGTGGACGAGTGCCGTCCACGGTCCCGTCCCCACCTCCGGAACAGCCCGCCACCGAGCAACCCGCCCCACCGCCCGCCGGCCGCCCCGGGCGCCGCGCCCACGACCGCGACATCCTGCGCCTGGCGATCCCGGCCTTCTTCGCGCTCGTCGCCGAGCCGCTGTTCGTGCTCGTCGACTCGGCGATCATCGGCCGGCTCGGCACACCCCAGTTGGCGGGACTCGGCGTCGCGGGCACGATGCTGACCACCCTGGTCAACCTGTGCGTGTTCCTCGCCTACGCGACCACCGCCGCGGTCGCCCGACTCATGGGCGCGGGCGACCCGCGCGCCGCGATCCGCCAGGGCCTGGACGGCGTCTGGCTGGCCGCGCTGCTGGGCATCGGGCTGCTTGTGGTCGGCCTCGTCGGCGCCCCGTGGATCGTCGCCGCGTTCGGCGCCTCGGACAGCGCGACGCCGCACGCGGTGACCTACCTGCGGATCGGCTCGCTGGGCATCCCGGCAATGCTGGTCGTGCTCGCCGCCACCGGCGTGCTGCGCGGGCTCCAGGACACCCGGACCCCGCTCGTGGTCGCGGTCCTCGGCTTCGGCGCCAACCTGTTGCTCAACGTCGGGTTCGTGTACGGCCTGCACTGGGGCATCGCCGGGTCCGCGTGGGGCACCGTGCTCGCGCAGACCGCGATGGCCGTGGTCTACCTGGTCACCGTCGTCCGCGGCGCCCGCCGGCACGGCGCGTCGCTGCGCCCGGACACGGCCGGTATCCGGGCCTGCGCCGCAGCCGGCGCGCCGCTGTTCGTCCGCACGGTCAGCCTGCGGGCCATCCTGGTCGTGGCCACCGTGGCGGCCACCCACATGGGTGACACCTCGATCGCCACCCACCAGGTCGCCTGGCAGATCTGGACGTTCCTGGCCTTCGCGATGGACGCCCTGGCCATCGCGGCGCAGGCGATCGTGGGGCGGGCCCTGGGCTCGGGGGACGCGAGCGGCGCCCGCGCGGCGACCCGCCGAATGCTGGTGTGGGGGGTGTGGACGGGCGTGCTGTTCGCGATCGTGGTGGTCGCCGCGCGCCCGCTGTACATCCCGCTGTTCACCGCCGACCCGGCGGTGCGGGACCTGTTGGCCGGCACCCTGCTCGCGGTCGCCGCGCTCCAGCCGTTGGCCGGTGCGGTGTTCGTGCTGGACGGGGTGCTGATCGGCGCGGGCGACGGCCGCTACCTCGCCCTCACCATGCCCCTCGTACTGGCCGCCTTCTGCGCGGCGCTGGGCACCGTATCGGCCCTCGGCGGCGGTCTGATCGCGGTGTGGTGGTGGGCGATCGGCACCTTCATGATCGCCCGCGTGCTCCTGCTCGGCCGGCGAGCGTACGGCGATGCCTGGCTGGTGACCGGCAAGCGCTGAAGTGCCGGCGCTCCGCCGACCGAAGACCGCGCCCCGCCGACCAAAAGCCGCAGCACGGCCGGGTCGCCACCCTGCGGGCGGTCGAGAGCCGTCCCGTCGACCGAGTCGACGGGACGGCGACGACTCACGCCCCGACGACCTGGTAGCCCGCCTCCACGACGGCCGCGCGCACCGCGTCCGCGTCCACGGGCTGCTCGGACGTCACGGTCACCAGACCCGAGGCCAGCTCGACCTTGACGTCGGTCACGCCCGACACCTCGGAGACCTCCTCGGTGACGGACGAGACGCAGTGGCCGCAGGTCATCCCGGTGACGGTGAAGGTGGCGGTGGCGGTGCTCATGACGGTGATCCTTTCGTCGACACGAGGACCATGATCGGCCCCACGACGGCCAATCTATACCCCACCGGGGTATGCATCCAAGCCGACTCACCCACTCGTTCGAGCGGATTCACCCGCCGGACACCCGACCCGAAGCCACACCTCCGAACTCGGACCCGGACTCGAAATCGGGCCGGGGCCGAGGCCGGCCCCGAAGCCACACCCACATGCACCACCGGCCCGAGCCACGACGGCCCGAGTCCCGACCACGCTCAGTCCGTCCACCGCGCGGAACGCACCGGTTCGGCCACCGGCCGCCCGACCCGGAACACCGCGAGCGCCGTGGCCCCCACCATGCCCTCCAACTCCCCGGCGGTCCGCGCGCAGTCGATCACCTGGCTGAGCGGATGCGTCGCGTAGCCGTGCCCAGCCAGCGTCAGCCAACAGCGCAACAGCCCCCGCCCCGACTCCAGCAGGTCCATCGGCCGCATCGGCCCATTCGGCGCGGTCACCACCAACACACTCCCGTCGTACCGCAGCAACCCCCGCGACGCCGCCGCCAACCCCCGAGCCAGCCCGACCCGCCGCAACACCCGATACGCGGTCGGGCGCAGCACCGCGTGCAGCGCCCGCTCCTCGAACCGGGACAGCGCCAACGCCCGCCCGGTCAGCCCGTCCCGCGCGTGGGGACGACCGGCCGGCACCGGTCGCAACCGCAACCACCGGCGCAACTCGGCAACCAGCGCCGGATCACCGAACAGCCGGCGATCCGCCTCCTCCAGCAACGGCGCCAGCGCCCGGGTCCCGCCCCGCCACAGACCCGCCGACCCGGCGAACGCCTGCGTCGCCTCGGCGAACAGCGAGTCCGGCAGCGTCCCCGGCACGTACGCTCCGCGCGCACTGCGCCGCCCCGCCAGATCCGCGGCGGTGAACGGGGTCGGGTGACACTCGTCCGCCCGCACGAACCGGGCCACCGCACCCCGCTCCGGCGCGGCGTCCCACTCCACCCGCAGCGGCACCTCCAGCGCCGCGGACGCGATCAGGAACGCCTCGGTGAACGCGCCGAGCGCCAGGAACAGGTCCCGCCGCGTGGGATCGCCGACCGGCAGCTCGCGCTCGGCGTCCCAGGACAACGCGTAACCCAGGGCCCCGCTCGGCGTCACCGTCCAGGGCTGCGTGTTGTGCGCGCTGGGCGCCCGCCCGGCCGACCGCAACAGTTCCGCCAGTTGCGCACTCACCCGTCGATCCCCACTGTTCGCTGGTAGAACGTGTGCCCGTGCAGCTCCCGGCCGCCGATCCGGCGATACTGCGCGGCCGACGCCTTGTTGTCGTCCTCGACCCACGTGCTGCGCAACGCGTCGTAGCCGCCCGCCCGCAGCGCCCGATACTGCTCGCGCGCCAACAGCGTCAGATAGCCGCACCCCTGGGCTGCCGGCACCGTGCCCTTGATGATCAGCACCGCCTCCCGGCGATAGCGCCCACGCGTGGCCAACAGCCGCAGCTGGTTGCCCAGGTGCAGATCTCCGCCGATGCGCATCAGGAACTCCGAGATGTCCGGCACCGCGAGGGTGAACGCGATCGGCTCGCCCGCCCGCTCCAGCCACAGGAGCAGCGACTCATCCAAAAGATGGGCCAACCCCTCGGTCTGCGCCCGCAGTTCGTCGAGCTCGATCGGCGTGTAGTAGCCCAGCTGCCCGAAGCTCGCGTTCAACATCCGATGCAGGATCGGTAGTTGCTCGGCCAACCGGCGGCGCGACCCGCGCCGGATCACCAACTTCTCCGCGGCGATCCGCGCGTCGTCGAACATGTACGTCGTGTCCGGATCGTCGGTGCGCTCGCGCAGACCCGGGCAGATCCAGGTGGACGCGGAGAACCGCCGGACGAACCCGACCCGTTCGTAGGTCTCCGGGTACCGTGCCGGGTTCCACGCCGAGTCCACGAAACCGCGTTCGGTGAACCCGGAGGTGATCACCCCACCGGTTTGATTCGGCAGTAGCGCGACCGGCCCGAACAGGGTCCCGCGGCCGGCCCGCGCGGCCCGCCGCTCCATCAGCTCCACCAGGGTCGCGAACACCGCCGGGTCGTCGGCGAAGTCGGTGAGCCCGAACAACTGGTGCCGGCCGCGCAGCTTGGCGTCGAAGCGCCCGTCGGTGTGCAGACAGGTCCGGCCCACCGTCCGCCCGGCCCGGTCGCGCACCACGTACAGCTCGATCCCGGCCCGTTGCCACTGCCGCACCTGCCCGTGCAGCACCGGCACGTAGCGGTCCTTCGGGTGCAGCCGCAGCGGAAGTTCGCAGAAGTCTCGCAACGCGCGACGGGAGGCGACCCGCTCCACGGTGAGCGTCACGACTTCGCCTTCCGGTGCACCGGCGCGCCGCTCTTCTCGGACCCGATCGGGGTGAACTCCTGGATGTGCGCCATCTCGTTGCCTTCGGCCCGCCACGCGCCATTGCTGTAGCCGGCCGGCTGCGCGTCGAAGAGCCGGATGAACCCGGCTGTGCCGTTGCGGTCGCCGTGATCGGTCATCCAGCACATCAGGTCGCGGTGCGCCTTGGAGCGGGCGAACCGCAACAGCGCGTCCCGATCCGCGAACACCGCGATCGTGCCGAGCGTGAACGGCCCCTGTCGGTACACCTTGTGCCAGCGGTAGCCGTCCATCCGCTTCATCGTGCGCACCATCCGCAGATACGGCCGGACCAGCGAGAGCAGCGCGCGCGGGCCCCGGTAGTGCGTGGCCCCGATGAACAACGCCTCGCCCTGCGCCTGCGGCGGCGCCGCCGAGAAGTCGGTGGTCCTCATCGCTGCTCCCCCTCCACGAGGTAGACGTTCTTGATTTTGGTGGTGCCGCGCAGGAACGGCCCGGTCCCGAAGTCGTGTACGAGCACCCGCACATCGGCCGCCGTCGGATCCTCGGCGAGTGACTGGGCGAAGTCCCGGCTGACTCGGGCCAGGTGGCGCACCACACCCTCGCGGCACACTCGGGCGAGCTTGTCCCGATCCACATCGTCCTGCGAAGTCCCGTCCCGCAGTTGGAGATTGACCACGGGCCTGCTCTCCAGGTCGGCGTACTCGTCGACGGTCAGGCAAAAGCCCTCCAGGTGCGCCGCCATCGGGTTGTCCCGATACAGCCCGTACTCGACGTCCTGCGGATAGATGTTGGCGCCCATGTACGAGATCGTGCTGTCCTTGCGCCCGAACAGCAGCAGCAGCGGCAGCCGCATGCCCTCGGCCCGGGCCGCGCGCTCCCAGTCGACCCACGCCCGGGCATCCGGCCGGATCATCTCCTCGACCTGGGCGAAGGTCAGCAACCGACCCTCGTCGCCGATGTTGTAGCGCACCTTCGGACTCATCACCGCGGTCGAGTTGATCGTGCAGATCACCTCGTCCCGGGCGTTGGTCTCCAGGTACGTCTCCAGCGGGTTGTACTGGAACACCATCGGCACCCGGCCCTCGTCGGGACCCAGCAGTCGCATCCGCAGCCGCTCGTCGGTCAGCAGCCGCTTGCGCAGCCACACCGTCGCGTCACTCTCGCCGGCCATCCCGATGGTCAGGTCCGAGGCGCCGTAGCCGGAGCGCACCTTGACGAAGCCCTCCTCCAGGTAGTCGCGCAGCGCCTCGGTCATGCCCTCGCCGCCGACGAAGCCGTACATCGCGTGTCGGCGCCAGTCGAAGCCCTCGGCGTCCAGCCGGTCACGCAGGTGCTTGAAGAACGGCGGGTACGCGGTGACCAGGTAGGTGAAACGCGGCCCGAAGTGGCGCAGCGTGTCCACGATCTTGTCGATGTCCGGGCCGGTGTTCTTGACCATCGCCACCCGGGCCATCGCGATCCCGGTGTTGGTCCCGGTGGCCCACGCGCCCATCGAGTACGCGTTGATCACGAACAACTTCCGCCGGGGAAAGACGAGCGAGGTGTAGCCGGCCACGTTGCGGTGCACCGACTTGAGTTCGCGCCGCGAACGCAGCCAGTTGTGCGGCGTCCCGGAGGACCCGGACGACTCGTCCACGACCGTCCCGGCCACCTCCAGCGTGCCCAGCCAGCAGCGGGTGTCCTCGGGGTACGCCTTGACGTAGTTCTCCTTGGACGTCTCCGGGTACGAGGCGAGGTCGAACCAGCGGAAGCGCCAACGGTGCCGGCGCAGGAAGTCGCGGTAGGCGGGGACGTCGAGAGCGGCGAACTGGCAGGTCATCCACGCGTGCCGACGCGCGAACCCCTGCATCCACGGCTGATAGTTGCGCGCGGTCCAGCGCCAGACGACGGGATGGACGCGGTAGAGCTGATACAGACCGGTCAGCGCGAAGCTGACCACACGCAGCAACCACTGTCGGATGAACCTGGCCATGACCGTCCGCCCCTTTGCCCCCGCCGGCCCACCCGGCGTGTGTCTCCAGCCTGCGGCGGCGGGGGTGTTCGGGACATGAGTACCGCTACTCAGTCGGCTACTCGGAAACGCCGAACGGCCCGACCCCCGGAAGGGGTCGGGCCGTTCGGGTGTCTCAGGTCAGGCAGGCACGACGTCGAGGTCGAGCGCGGCCGAAACCTCCTGGTGGAGGCGGACCGTGATGCGGTGCGACCCGACGGTCTTGATCGGCGTACCGATCTCGACGCGACGCTTGTCGATGTCCGGACCGCCGGCGGCCTTGATGGCCGACACGACGTCCGCGACGGTGACCGAGCCGAAGAGTCGACCCGTCTCGCCGGCGCGCGTCTGGAGCGTCACCTTGAGACCCGCGAGCTGACCCTTGACCTCGGCGGCCTGGTCGAGCGTGCGGATCTCGCGGACCTTGCGGGCGCGACGGATGGCCGCCACGTCCTTCTCGCCGCCACGGCTCCAGCGAATCGCGTAGCCGCGCGGGATGAGGTAGTTGCGGCCGTAGCCGTCCTTGACCTCGATGATGTCGCCGGGCTCACCGAGACCGGTCACCTCGTGGGTGAGGATGAGCTTCATGACAAGATCACCCTTTCTCAGCGAGCAGTGCTGGTGTACGGCAGCAGCGCCATCTCGCGGCTGTTCTTGACAGCCACGGCGACGTCACGCTGGTGCTGCGTGCAGTTACCGGTCACGCGACGAGCGCGGATCTTCCCGCGGTCGGAGATGAACTTCCGCAGCAGGTTGGTGTCCTTGTAGTCCACATAGGAGATCTTCTCCTTGCAGAACACGCAGACCTTCTTCTTAGGCTTGCGCGCAGGCGCCTTCGCCATTGTGCTCTCCAGATCGTTTCAGAAGTCTTCAGCTCGGGGTGCGAACCGTTCCCTCGGCCTTGCGGCCTAGAAGGGGGGTTCGTCCGAGTAGCCGCCCGGCGGGGGACCCCAGCCCCCCGCGCCGCCGCCGCCCTGCTGCTGGCCGCCCCCCGCGGGAGTGGCCCACGGGTCGTCGGCGGGTGCGCCACCGCCCTGCTGGGGACGGCCGCCGTAGCCACCGCCACCCTGCTGTCCGCCGCCCTGTTGGCCGCCGTAACCGCCACCGCCCTGCTGCTGACCGCCGCCGTACCCACCCTGACCGCCGCCTCCGCGGCTGGTCTTGGTGATCTTGGCGGTGGCCCACTTCAGGGTCGGGCCGATCTCGTCGACCTCGAGCTCCACGACGGTGCGCTTCTCGCCCTCTTTGGTCTCGTAGGACCGCTGCTTCAGCCGACCCTGGACGATGACGCCCGTGCCGCGCTGGAGGGATTCCGCGACGTTCTCCGCCAGTTGCTTCCAGGCCGAACACCGGAGGAACAGCGCTTCGCCGTCCTTCCATTCGTTCGTCTGACGGTCGAACGTGCGCGGCGTGGACGCCACGGTGAAGTTCGCGACAGCGGCACCGCTGGGCGTGAAGCGCAGTTCCGGGTCGGCAGTCAGGTTCCCGACAACAGTGATGATGGTCTCGCCTGCCATGCTGACCCCTTCGCTGATTTCAGCGCAGTGCTGCGTTTCGACGTGCGGTGCGGTTGGTGGTGCGCGCGAGCTCGGACTAGCGCTGGTCGGGGCGCAGGACCTTGGTCCGCAGCACCGACTCGTTGAGGTTCATCTGACGGTCGAGTTCCTTGACGGTCGCGGGCTCCGCGGCCAGGTCCACGACGGCGTAGATGCCCTCGGACTTCTTCTTGATCTCGTACGAGAGCCGGCGACGGCCCCACGTGTCGATCTTCTCGACCTTGCCACCGTCGTTGCGGATGACATTGAGGAACTGCTCGAGCAGCGGCGTGACCGCGCGCTCTTCGAGGTCCGCGTCGAGGATGACCATGAGTTCGTAGCTACGCATGTGAACACCCACCTCCTGTGGACTGATCGGCCACGGAATCTCCGTGGCAGGAGGGCTTGCGTAATGCCGCCACGCCAAGGCGGCCCCCGATATGTGAACACACGGGGGTGCCGAGAGTGCAGCGGACGGTACAGCCTACCCGGACCCGGTCACAGTCTTGAAATCCGAGCATGAGGCCGGTCACCCTGGGGGATGGGATATACGGACAAAACGTCCGCCCCGTAGTCACTCGCCGGAGGTGCGCGATGGCACATACGATCCGCCGTACGGGAACCGTGGCAACCGCGGAAGCGCATCGACCACGCCTGACCCTCAACTCCGACGGCCGTGCCCATCCGCGCGAGAACGCGCTGGTGGCCACGGTGGTGCTGTTCGCGCTGGTGGGGGGCATCTGCGCGTTCTTCGAGGGCATGCACATCCTGGGCGCGTGGACCGCGCTCGCGGGCGTGGTGACCGGTCTGGTCAGTCAGATGTTCTCCGCGACCACGGGGGAACGGGTCATCACCGTGCTCGCGCTCGGCGTGTCCGCCGTCTCCCTGTTCATGAACATGTTCCACGGCGGACTGTACTGACCCGCGCACTCACCCCGACCGACTCGGCCCGCCGGACAAGAATCCGGCGGGCCGAGTCGGGTACGGACCGGGTCGGATGCGGGCCGGAAAGAGCACCCGTTTCGACAGGTGAGTTCCGCCTCGTCCTCGTACGGTGCGACTCGGGCCACCAGGCACGATCCATAGCGCCCAAAGGCGCAGTAACCTCTGTCACGGCCGAACCGATCCCGAGGAGCTCTTACATGTCTTTGCGCCTGAGGACGCTCACCGCCGAGGAACATCTCGCCTTCATCAAGGGCAGGCCCTCCGTGAGCTTTCTTCAGTGCCCTTCGTGGGGCGCGGTGAAGAGTGAGTGGCGATCCGAGAGCATCGGTTGGATCGACGAGTCGGGCGCCGTCGTGGGCGCGGCACTCGTGCTGTACCGGCAACTGCCGAAGATAAAGCGCTATCTCGCGTACATGCCGGAGGGCCCGGTCATCGACTGGTTCGACGGCGACCTGCGCAAGTGGCTCGACCCGATGCTCGCGCACCTCAAGAGCCGCGGCTCGTTCTCGGTCAAGATGGGCCCGCCGGTGGTGATCGCCCGCTGGGAGGCGGACACGATCAAGAAGGCGATCGCGGCCAAGTCGGCGAACCGGCTGCGCGATCTGACCCCGGACTGGACCGACGACCGGGGTGCCGAGCTGGAGCAGCAGTTGCGCGGCCTGGGTTGGCAGCAGGACGCGTCGGGCGGGGCCGGCTTCGGCGACGTGCAGCCGCGCTACGTGTTCCAGGTGCCGCTGGTCCGGCGCAGCCTGGACGACGTGCACGCCGGCTTCAACCAGCTGTGGCGACGCAACATCAAGAAGGCCACGAAGGCCGGCGTGGACGTGGTCCAGGGCGGCTACGACGACCTGCCCGTCTTCCACGAGGTCTACAAGGTCACCGCGGTTCGCGACCACTTCACCCCGCGGCCGCTGGCCTACTTCCAGGGCATGTGGAAGGCGCTCAACGCCGAGGACCCCGAGCGCATGCGGCTGTATCTGGCCAAGCACGAGGGCGAGGTGCTCGCCTCCACCACGATGGTCACCGTGGGCGACCACGTCTGGTACTCGTACGGCGCGTCCGCCAACCACAAGCGTGAGGTCCGCCCCTCGAACGCGATCCAGTGGCGGATGTTGCGGGACGCGTACGCACTCGGCGCCTCCGCCTACGACCTGCGCGGCATCAGCGACACCCTGGACGAGAACGACCACCTCTTCGGGCTCATCCAGTTCAAGCTCGGCACCGGCGGCCAGGCCGTCGAGTATCTGGGCGAGTGGGACTTCCCGCTCAACAAGATGCTGCACAAGGCACTGGACATGTACATGTCACGCCGCTGACGCAACGCCGGCGACACCTGTGTCGTCGGCTTGTCACGTGATCACCGCGACGCAGCCGCCGTCGCGTGTTCCCCGCCTCCGCCCTGCGTTCCCCAAGGGCAAGTCCCGCACACGGAAGGCCCCGAAACGCCCATGTCGCTCACGCTCTACGTCGATGCCGCCCGCTGGCGCAAGCACCAGGACGGGGTACGCGACAGGTTCCCCGGTCTCGTACCGGTGATGAAGGGCAACGGGTACGGATTCACCAACCCCAGGCTGGCCGCGGAGGCCGCCCGGATGTGCGTGGACACCGTGGCCGTGGGGACCACGTACGAGGCCGCGGTGGTCAAGGACCACTTCGACGGCAAGGTCCTGGTGCTCACCCCGTACCTGCGCGGCGAGGAGGCGGTCCCGCTGCCGGATCGCACCATCCGTACCGTCTCCTCGGTGCAGGCCGCCCGGGATCTGGTGGGCTGCCGGGTGGTGGTCGCGTGCATGACCACGATGAAGCGCGACGGGGTCACCGAGGAGGAGCTGGTCAAGCTCCGCACCGGGATGGACGACGTGCGGTTGGAGGGCTTCTCGCTGCACCTGCCGCTCGACCACCCGGACGGGTACGACCCGGTGGCCGAGGTGGTGGGCTGGGTCGAGCGGCTGCGCGCGGCCCGGCTGCCGGTGCGCACGATGTACGTCAGCCATCTCACCGCGTCCGAGCTCGCGGTGCTGCGCGAGCGGCACCCGGACACCGAGTTCCGGCCGCGAATCGGCACCGACCTGTGGCTGGGCGACCACGACGCGCTGGCCAGCCGGGGCACCGTGCTGGACGTGGTGCGAATCGCGCGCGGCGAGCGGTTCGGCTACCGCCAGCGCAAGGCGCCCAGTGACGGGCACCTGGTGGTGGTCAGCGGCGGCACCGCCCAGGGTGTGGGCCTGGAGGCGCCCAAGACCGTGCGCGGGGTGATGCCGCGCGCCAAGGGCGTCGCTCGGGCCGGCCTGGCCACCGTCAACCGCTCGTTGTCCCCGTTCACCTGGGCGGGCAAGCAGCGCTGGTTCGCCGAGCCGCCGCACATGCAGGTCAGCCTGCTGTTCCTGGCCAACGACGTGGCCCCGCCCAAGCCCGGCGACGAGTTGGAGGCCGCGCTGCGGCACACCACGACGCACTTCGACCGGATCGCCATTCGCTGACCCGGACGACGCAAGCGGCCTCGGCCGCGGCGGGCGAACCGCCGTGACCGAGGCCGCTTTCGCGTGTTCAGCCCTGCGCGCGGGCCAGGACCGAGTTCGGCACGAATACGTCCGGCGCCCGGTCGAGCACGCCGCCCGAAGGGTCGTCGCCACCGTCCGCGCGCACCGGGTCCCGGTCCGGGCGCAGGATGTCGCGCACCACCACCAGGCAGATGTACGCGGTACCGAGCAGGTGCAGCAGGATCACCACGTGGTACGCGTTCTGCGACAGGCCCTTGCCGGAGAACGAGGCAATGTACATCCACACGCCGATGAAGTACGTCACCTCGCACGCCTGCCAGATCAGGAAGTCCCGCCAGCGCGGCCGGGCCAGCACCGCCAGCGGGATCAACCACAGCACGTACTGCGGCGAGTAGACCTTGTTGGTCAGGATGAAGGCCGCCACGATCAGGAACACCAGTTGGGCGAACCGCGGTCGGCGCGGCGCGTACATGCTCAGCGCGGCGATCGCCAGGCAGCACAGCACCAGGCCGAGCGTGACGTAGGTGTTCAGGTGCTCCAGGGGTCGGCCGTCGCGCTGCTGGATGATCAACCAGATCGACCCGTAGTCGGCGGGCCGGTCCTGGCTGAACGTGTAGAAGAGTTTCCAGCCCTCGCGGATGTGCAATCCGCCGTCGAAGTCCAGCATCACCGGCAGGTTCACCACCAGCCAGGACGCCGTCGCCGCCGCCGCGGTCTTGGCGAACGCCACCATCCGGCCCGAGCGCAGACACAGCAGGAACAGCGGTGCCAGCAACAGCACCGGATACAGCTTGGCCGCGGTCGCCAGGCCGATCAGCACGCCGGCGACCACCACGTTGCGCCGCGCCCACGACCACATCGCCACCGCCGTCAGCGCGACCGCGACCAGGTCCCAGTTGATCAGCCCGTTCAGCGCCAACGCGGGTGCACAGGCCACCATCGCGGCATCCCAGGGACGTCGCCCGGACGTGCCCTTGACCGCGATCACGGTCACCACGGCACAGGCCATCATGATCAACGCGTTGATCATCACGAACCACAACTGCTCGTCCTGCAGATCACCCCCGGTGATGTCCCCGGCCGCCCGCGACAGGGTCGCGGCGAAGGTCATCACCCCGCCGGTGATGACCGGGTACTCCAGGAACTTCATGTCCTTGTCGCCGGTCTCCTGGAAGTACGGGATCTTCCCGTCCGCGAGACCACGATTGATGTACAGGTGCGGCATGTCGCTGTAGCACGCGTGCGAGTACTGCGTGGTGCCGGAGAACCAACCGCCGTCGTAGCAGGGCTTCTTCTGCATGATGCCGAGCGCGAAGCAGACCACCGCGAGCAGCACGAGCACCCGGACGGGGGTCCACCACCGGTTCGGCACGAACCGGATCCGGCGGCCGGCCGGTCCGCCGACGAGCTCGCTGCCCGCCCGGACCACGGGGTCGTCCCGAGTGGGCAGGACGGGTTCGGTCGATGTCGGCGTCATGGCGCCCATCCTCTCGCGCTCCCCGAGGAGGCTGCCCTCGCCGGCCGGATACGACAACGCGTGCCCCACCGCCGAGGCGATGGGGCACGCGTAAGGCTAGTGCGGGTGCGGCCCCGCCACCGGTCAGCCGCCCCGGCCGCCGATGATGAAGCCGTTCGCTCCGCCACCGCCTCGGGGGCCGCCCTGTGAGCCTCCGGGCGGATCCGAGCTCGGTGGCCTGCTGCTGCTCGGCGGCTTGGTGCTGTGCCCGCCGCCGGGGTCACCGGTGCCGCCCTGCGGGCCGCCCCCGGGCGTGGTGGACGTCGGCGGCGCCGACGTGGTCGGCGGCGCACTGGACGTCGGCGGCGGCGACGGCGCGCGCGACGTCGGCGGCGCGCTCGACGGCGGGAGCGTCGCGTTGTCCTTCTTGTCGTACTTCTCGCCCGGCTGGGCGAAGTCCGTGGTCGGCAGGCCGTCCATGGCCTTCTTCATGTACTCGGTCCACACCATCGTCGGCATCGCACCACCGTGCACCGATCCACCGCCGCCCAGACCTTCCAGCGACAACCGGACGTGCGTGTTGGGATCCTCCCGGAACAGCGCGACCGAGGTCGCCAGTTGCGGTGTGTAACCCACGAACCACGCCGACTTGTTCTCGTCGGTGGTACCGGTCTTGCCGGCCACCGGGCGGTTCAGCTTCTTCGCTTCCCGGCCGGTGCCGTCATTCAGCGGCGGGTTGTCCACGACCCGCATCATGACCTGGTTGACAGTGTCCGCAACGTTCTTCTCGAAGAGCGGCTTGGGCTCGTGCTTGGGCAGATCCCGCTTCGAGCCGTTGTAGGTGACTTCCTTGATGTAGTACGGATCGGCGTGTATACCCCGGGCCGCGAAGGTGGCGTAGGCCTCGGCCATGTCCAGCGCGCTGGGCGGGGCCACACCGAGGGCTATCACCGGCTCGGGAGCGAAGTCGCCGAGGTTCTCCGGCAGACCCGCGTCGATCGCGGCCTTCTTCACCTTGTCCGCGCCGACGTTGGCGGCGAGTTGGAGGAAGACGGTGTTGACCGATTTCTCCATGGCTCTGGTGATGGTGACCGGACCGTAGTCCTGGTCGCCCTCGTTCGGCGCCAGATAATCGCCGCCGGTCTTGTTGTTCTTGTAGGTCGAACCGTTCGGCAGCCTGATCGGGATCTTGCTGTCGCCGTTGTAGATGCTCTCCGGACCGATCGGTTTCCCGTCCTGTCCGCCGCTGCGCAATGCCGCGGCGAGCACAAACAGCTTGAACGTCGAACCGGCCTGGATATCTCGCCTTATCGCGTCGTTGAACTCCTGCTGGACGAAGTCCTTGCCGCCGTACAACGCGACCACCGCGCCATCGCCGGGGACCACCGAGGCCAGGCCCGTACGCACGTACTTGTCCGCGCTGTTCTTCTCGGGCTTGAGGGTGTCCGTCAGCTGGCTCTGCACCGCCGCGACCGCCGCGTCCTGCTTGGCCTTGTCGAACGTCGTGACGATCTTGAAGCCGCCGCGCGCGAGTTCGGCCTCCGGGATCACGTTGTTGGCCTTGAGGTACTGGTCGGTCACCTTCATCAGGTATCCGGCCTGCCCGGCCTTGTTCGCGGCCGGCTTGGGCTTGATCGGCATCGGGAACTGGAGCGTGTCCCGTTCCGCCTTGGACAGCCAGCCCTCCTTGACCATGCCGTCCAGCGCGTAGGCCCAGCGCCCCTTGACCTTGTCGATCTGGCCGGGGAACTCGATCACGTCGTAGATGCTCGGCGCGTTGAGCAGGGTCGCCAGATAGGCGCCCTCCGCCACGTTCAGGTCGCCGACGTTCTTGCCGTAGTAGGCCTGCGAGGCGGCCTGGATGCCGTACGCGGTGCGGCCGTAGAAGGCGGTGTTGAGGTAACCGACGAGGATGTCGTCCTTGCGCATCTGCCGGTCGACCTTCAGCGCGATGAAGATCTCGCTGAACTTGCGCTTGAAGGTCCGTTCCTGGGTCAGATAGGTGTTCTTGACGTACTGCTGGGTGATGGTCGAACCACCCTGCGTGTCGCCACCCTTGACCATGGTGATCCCGGCCCGCAGCAAGCCCTTGGGCGAGACGCCCGAGTCGCTGTAGAACGACCGGTTCTCCGCCGCGATCACGGCCTGCTGTACGTGCTTGGGGATCTGGTCCACCGTCACGTTCTGCCGGTTGACCTGCCCGGTCCGACCGATCTCGGTCTTCCCGTCGGCGTAGTAGTAGATGTTCGACTGGTAGGTCGTGTTCGCGTTCGGGTCAGGCACCTTGACCATCGCGTACGCCAGGGCCGCCAGGCCCATGACCGACGCGAGGAAGAACAGGATCATCGCCAGGATCTGCTTGAGGGACGGCAACCAGCGGCGCACGCCGGTCTTGCCGTACCTCGGGTAGTCGATGAACCGCTTCTTCCGGGGCGGACCGGCCTCCGCGCGCGATCGGCCGCCGGAGGCGGCGCCGTTTGCGGCTCGCCGACCACCCGAACGGGCGGCCTGTCGAGCCTCCACGCGCGAGAGCGGGCGCTCCTCGTCGCCTCCTCCGGGTCCGGCGGGCAGCGACGAGCCACCGGGTGGCGTCCCGCCCCCGGCATCACCCGCGCCCCCCGAATACGAGTCACCGCGCCCCTCGGGGCGCGGCTGCTGTGATCTACGGCGATGTTCACTCATGCGTTCGCTACTCCTCGGCCGTACGACGCGGAGGTCGGACGCACGGGTCGTGGCTCTCCGCTCCCCAGGACGCACGCGCGCGGGGGGCGGTTCCGCAGGAAGCGGGGCTTGAGGTACCACACGGCGGAACAGACTACGCGGAACCGCTTTCGCGACCTCACTGTGACCTGCCTGTGACCCGAGTCACCGGCGGCCGCCTTGCCACCACACGGCAAGGAGACCTATCGTCTCGATGTATCGGTTCGATACATCGGGCCGGTACATCGAGCCGGGGACACAGGAGCCCCGGCCGGACGAAGGTCGGCTGCGACCGTATCCCACGGTTGCAAAGGGTCCACGTCCGGTCCGGTCCGCAGTGGATGGAGGAAGGCGATGAGCAGGCGCGGTGGCGTCCTCGAATTCGCGATCCTCGGCCTGCTGCACGACTCCCCCATGCACGGTTACGAACTGCGCAAGCGGCTCAACACCGTGCTCGGCTCGTTCCGTGCCATCGCCTACGGCACCCTCTACCCCTGCCTGAAGTCCCTGCTGGAACGGGGCTGGCTCGCGGAAGAGATTCCGGAGGTGACGGCACTCGCCGGCAGCAAGCGGTCCCGGATCGTCTACCAGCTGACGGCACAGGGCAAGGAGCACTTCCAAGAACTGCTGTCCGAGTCCGGGCCCTCGGCCTGGGAGGACGAGAACTTCGGCGTGCACTTCGCCTTCTTCGGTCGAACCGACCACGAGGTGCGCATGCGTATCCTCGAGGGTCGGCGCAGCCGGCTCGAGGAACGCCTCGACCGGGTGCGCGGGTCGCTGACCCGGACGCGGGAGAAGCTCGACGGGTACACCCTCGAGTTGCAGCGACACGGCTTGGAGTCGGTCGAGCGCGAAGTGCGCTGGCTGAACGAGCTCATCACCGCCGAGCGGCATGCCGGAGCCACTCCGGACGCCACCGGCCCCGAGGCACCGGTCGACGCGTCGCAGGACGCCGACCGGCTTCGGACCCCCACCCAGGACGTGGCCTCGGACCCGTCCGCATCCAATAACTGAGGTCGCCGGTTCATGGCGGCTTCGTCGAGATCACAGGGAGCAACCGGAATGGGTTCGGTTCGCGTAGCCATCGTCGGCGTGGGCAACTGCGCCGCTTCGCTGGTGCAGGGCGTCGAGTACTACAAGGATGCCGACCCGAACAGCCGCGTCCCCGGCCTGATGCACGTGCAGTTCGGCGAGTATCACGTGCGTGACGTCGAGTTCGTGGCCGCTTTCGATGTGGACGCCAAGAAGGTCGGCTTCGACCTCACGGACGCCATCGGTGCCAGCGAGAACAACACGATCAAGATCTGTGACGTGCCGCCGTCGGGCGTCACCGTGCAGCGTGGTCACACCCTGGACGGTCTCGGCAAGTACTACCGCGAGACCATCGAAGAGTCGCCCGAGGCCCCCGTCGACGTGGTCAAGGTCCTCAAGGACCAGGCCGTCGACGTCCTCGTCTGCTACCTCCCGGTGGGCTCCGAGGACGCGGCGAAGTTCTACGCCCAGTGCGCCATCGACGCCAAGGTCGCGTTCGTCAACGCTCTCCCGGTCTTCATCGCCGGCACCAAGGAGTGGGCGGACAAGTTCACCGAGGCGGGCGTGCCGATCGTCGGCGACGACATCAAGTCTCAGGTGGGCGCCACGATCACGCACCGCGTGATGGCGAAGCTCTTCGAGGACCGCGGTGTCCTGCTCGAGCGCACCATGCAGCTCAACGTCGGCGGCAACATGGACTTCAAGAACATGTTGGAGCGCGACCGCCTGGAGTCGAAGAAGATCTCCAAGACGCAGTCGGTCACCTCGCAGGTCGACCGTGACCTGGGCGCGGACAACGTGCACATCGGCCCGTCGGACTACGTCGCGTGGCTCGACGACCGCAAGTGGGCGTACGTGCGCCTGGAGGGTCGCGCCTTCGGTGACGTCCCGCTGAACCTGGAGTACAAGCTCGAGGTCTGGGACTCGCCGAACTCGGCCGGTGTCATCATCGACGCCGTGCGCGCCGCGAAGATCGCCAAGGACCGCGGCGTCGGTGGCCCGATCCTGTCGGCGTCCTCGTACTTCATGAAGTCCCCGCCGGTGCAGTACTTCGACGACGAGGCCCGCGACGCCGTCGAGTCCTTCATCAAGGGCGACATCGAGCGCTGATCCGCTCCGCTCGACGCGCGCCCTCGCGGTGCGCACGAGTAACCGAAGGCCCGGCTCCCCGTCCAGGAGCCGGGCCTTCGGCGTACCCGCCCGGGACGGGTGCGGTTTCCGGCCCCCGGCCGCCGGCCGGCTACGGTGGGCGCCGTGGCCCTCATCCGTGATCTGCGCTCGCTGCTGAAGCTGCGCGACTTCCGTCGGCTCTTCGCCACCCGGCTGACCTCACAGCTGTCCGACGGGGCCTTCCAGGTCGCCATCGCGGGCCAGGCGTTCTTCTCGCCGGAGAAGCAGACCTCGGCGGCGGACATCGCGACCGCGTTCGCGGTACTGCTGCTGCCCTACTCGCTGGTCGGACCGTTCACCGGGGTGCTGCTCGACCGGTGGCGGCGACGGCAGGTGCTGGTGTTGTGCAACCTGCTGCGGGCGGTGCTGGTCGCGGCGACCGCGAGCCTGGTGCTGATCGGGGTGCCCGACCCGGTCTTCTACACGGCGGCGCTCGTGGTGCTCTCGGTGAACCGGTTCGTGCTCGCCGGGCTGTCCGCGTCGCTGCCGCGCGTGGTGCCGGCCGAGCGGCTGGTGACCGCGAACTCGGTGTCGCCCACGGCCGGCACCGTCGCCGCGGCGATCGGCGGCGGGGCTGCGGTGCTCGTGCACACGTTCCTGGCCGAGGGCTCCGGGGCGACCGCGCTGGTGATCGTGGTGTCCGGGCTGCTGTACCTGGGCTCGGCGGCGGTCGCGGCGACGATGCCGGCCGATCTGCTCGGGCCCGATCCGGACCGGGTGTTGCCCGGAGTGGGCGAGGCGCTGCGTTCGGTGGCGCGTGGGCTGCGCGAGGGCGCGACGCATGTGTGGCGCCGGCGGGCCCCCGCGCACGCGTTGGCGGCGATCACCGCGATGCGGTTCTGCTACGGCGTGCTCACCGTGATGACCGTGTTGCTCTGCCGCAACACGTTCAACGATCCGAGCGACACCGACGGGGGATTGGCCACCTTCGGGATCACGGTCAGCGTGTCCGCGCTCGGCTTCTTCGCCGCGGCCGTGGCCACGCCCGCGATCACCACCCGGATCGGCGTCGCGGCCTGGATCGGCACATGCGCGCTGGCGGGGGCGGTGTGCCAGACCGCGCTCGGCCTGCCGTTCGCGTTCGCGCCGCTCATGGTGGGCGCGTTCCTGCTCGGGCTGACCTCGCAGGGCGCCAAGATCGGCGTGGACACGATCGTGCAGACCACCGTCGACGACGCGTACCGGGGTCGGGTGTTCTCCGTGTACGACGTGCTGTTCAACGTCGCGTTCGTCGGCGCGGCCGCCGTGGCGGCGCTCGGGCTGCCCGACGACGGCCGCTCGCCGGCGGTGCTGATCGGGGTGGCCGCGGTGTACGCGTCGACCGGCGTCCTGTACACACTGGCAGCACGCCGCCACCCTCCGGTGATCATCACGGCCCTTCCGTCCGACAGTCGCCGGCCCTGATATCCCTTTTGACACCTGCCGAGGCTTATTTTCCTCGGCTACATGTCCAGGAAATTACCTGTGGGTAGTGCAATGGCGAGGGTGAAGTTCTAACCTGCACATCCAGCCATTTTCGGCACCTCTGGAGATACTCCATGTCCAATAACGCCGGTTCGGGTGAAAACGATCCTCTGCCGTACATACCGGCCTGGACCGAGAACACCCTGCCGCACGGGCACCCGCTTCCGTCGCGGGAAGCGACGCTGCCGCACGTGCCCGTGGTGGTCCGCCGGGCACAGGCCGACGGACGCGCGGCGCGCCGGGCGGCGGCCGCGCCGAGCGGGCCGAATCGGCGCGGGCGCGGAGTGCTGGTCGCGGTGGTGGCCGTGCTGCTGGTCGGCGGCACCGCCGCCGGGGGTTGGTGGTACGTGCACAAGGAGAACGGCGGGCCGCAGATCCACGAGGGCGACTGTCTGCGGGACAAGGCACCGGTCGACCAGAAGCCGGTGAGGTGCGACGACCCGGAGGCGCGGTTCATCGTGGTCGAGCGGGTTCAGGGGACCACGTTCTCGGGGATCTGCGATTCGGTGCCGGGCGATCCCATCGCGTTGACCTCGGACCCCACCGTGGAGAGCTTCGTCCTGTGTCTCGCCGCACGGAAATGATTCGACGCACATACGAATAGCGCCTCTTTGCCCGTTATTCCGCTCACATTCGACCGGTGCAAGGGGAATCCCCGCAGCGCGTGTCCGGCCGGACCCCTAGTGTTCCGGACTGTCTCACCATCCCCTGCAACGGAGATCGTCCCCATGTCCAATCCCTTCCCGCCCGGGCCGAACGGCCCCCAGCAGCCGAACCAGGGCTGGAACCAGCAGCCGGGGCAGCCCCAGCAGCCTCAGCAGGGTTGGGGTCAGCAGCCGGGCCAGCCGCAGCCGCCGCAGGGCGGCTTCCCGCCGCCCGCCGGCTTCCCGCAGGGTGGTCAGCCGGGCTTCTACGGCGGCCCGCCGCCGCCCCCGCCGCGCAGCAGCAAGATCAAGAAGATCGTCATCCCGCTCGTGGTCCTGGCCGGCCTGGTCATCGCCGGCACCGTGGCCAAGAACGCGTTCAGCAAGGACGATGTCACCGGTGCCAAGGCGGGCAGCTGCTTCGGCACGATGAAGGGTGGCCTCGTCAGTTCCAAGGAGTCGCCCAAGATCGTCGACTGCACTTCGGCCGGCGCCAAGTGGAAGACGCTGCACAAGTACAGCGACGCCTCGGCCAGTGAGAAGTGTGAATCGGTCAACGGCTACGTCGCGAGCTACGAGTGGACCGGGAAGGGCAAGGGCACGCTCTGCCTCGGATTCACCGCCAACACGACCTTGGCGGACGTCAAGGCGTTCGATCCGACCGCGACCATCATGCTGAAGCAGGACGACTTCGAGGCCCTGAAGAAGAAGAAGGGCGTCGACGTCGCTCCGACGCCGTAAGCCGGAACGACCATCGGGCCGGTCGGTGCCCCACGCCCACCGACCGGCTTCCCGATACCGTCAGGCTCCGTTCGCGGCCCACCACTCGCGCAGCGCCGAAACCGCCGCGTCGTGGTCCATCGGGCCGTGTTCGAGCCGCATCTCCAGCATGTGCCGGTAGGCCCGGCCCACCAGCGGGCCCGGCGGCACCTCCAGCAGCTTCATGATCTCGTTGCCGTCCAGGTCCGGCCGGATCGAATCCAGCTCCTCCTGCTCGGCGAGCTGCGTGATCCGCTCCTCCAGCGAGTCGTAGGCACGCGCGAGTGTGACGGCCTTGCGCTTGTTGCGCGTCGTGCAGTCCGACCGGGTCAGCTTGTGCAGCCGATCCAGCAGCGGCCCCGCGTCGCGCACGTACCGGCGCACCGCCGAGTCGGTCCACTCGCCCGTGCCGTAGCCGTGGAAGCGCAGGTGCAGCTCGACCAGGCGGGTGATGTCGTCCGTGACGTCCTTCGGGTACTTCAGCGCCTTCAGCCGCTTGCGCGTCATGTGCGCGCCGACCATCTCGTGGTGGTGGAACGAGACCCGCCCGTCCGGCTCGAAGCGCCGCGTGCGCGGCTTCCCGATGTCGTGCAGCAGCGCGGCAAGCCGCAGGATCAGGTCCGGCTCGCCCGGCGTCTCCAGCGCCATCGCCTGTTCGAGCACGGTGAGCGTGTGCTCGTAGACATCCTTGTGCCGGTGGTGCTCGTCCACCTCCAGGCGCAACGTCGGCAACTCGGGCAGCACCCGCGCGGCCAGCCCGGTGGAGACCAGCAGCTCCAGGCCCTTGCGCGGGTGCTCGGAGCAGATCAGCTTGTTGAGCTCGTCCCGGACCCGCTCGGCCGACACGATGTCGATCCGCTCGGCCATGTCCGTCATCGCCGCGACCACCTCGGGCGCGACCTCGAAGTCCAGCTGCGCGGCGAAGCGCGCGGCCCGCATCATCCGCAGCGGGTCGTCACCGAAGGAGTCCTCGGGGGTACCCGGCGTGCGCAGCACCCGCGCGGCCAGATCCTCCAGCCCACCGTGCGGGTCGACGAAGGTGATGCCGGGCAGCGCGACCGCCATCGCGTTGACCGTGAAGTCGCGACGGACCAGGTCGTCGTCGATCGAGTCGCCGTAGGAGACCTCGGGCTTGCGCGAGGTGCGGTCGTACGCCTCGGAGCGGTACGTGGTGATCTCGATCTGGTAGTCCGGCGAGTCCGCGAGCTTCTTGCGACATCCCACCGTGCCGAAGGCGATCCCCACGTCCCACACCGCGTCCGCCCAGGGGCGGACGATCGCCAGCACCTGTTCGGGGCGCGCGTCGGTGGTGAAGTCGAGGTCGTTGCCGAGCCGACCGAGCAGGGCGTCCCGTACCGAGCCGCCGACCAGCGCGAGCGTGTGCCCGGCCGCGTCGAAGCGGCGGGCGAGGTCGTCGGCGACAGGGGCGACGCGCAACAGTTCGGTGACGGCGCGGCGCTGTACGGCGCTCAGTTCGCCGCCGGCCGGCGGGTCGTCCGGGTGGGGTGTGTTCTTGGCGTTCGGCACGGGAGACAAGGTTACGGGTCGAGGCCGCAGGTCTCGCGCGCATTACTGCGGGACCGCGTCCGCGAACGGGCCGTGCGATGGGGTGATCATGGCGTGATGGCGTGGCGCATGTCGCACTAAGCTTGGCGGATGCCTTCCGAGACCACGCCGCCGCGCCGTCGGCTGCAGGTGGTCGAGGAGATCTCGGCAGGTGGTCTGGTGGTCGATCGACTCACCCTGCGCGCGGCGTTGATCGCGCGTCGGGATCGCCGCGGCCGGTTGTTGTGGTCGCTGCCCAAGGGACACATCGAGAACGGCGAGAGCGTGGTCGACGCCGCGCTGCGCGAGGTCGAGGAGGAGACCGGCATCGTGGGTCGGGTGCTGGCCCCGCTCGGGGTGATCGACTATTGGTTCACCGCGCCGGATCGGCGGGTGCACAAGACCGTCCACCACTACCTCATGGAGGCGGCGGGCGGGGATCTGTCGGACGACGACATCGAGGTCGAAGCGGTGGCTTGGGTTCCGCTCGGCGCGCTCTCGGCGCGCCTCGCCTACCCCGACGAGCGGCGGTTGGTCACGCTCGCCCCGGAACTGTTGGCGGACAGCGCGTGAGCAATCGCCGATCCCGGCCCGGAACCGGGGGCATCGTGCTTCGCGGCCGGATGCTCGCCGTGCTGATACTGGCCCTGGTGCTCGCCGCCGGCCTGCTCGGGATGCTCCCGCCGACCGCCGCGCGCGCCGCCGACGGCGACGGGATCCAGGTCCTGATCACCAAGATGACCCCGGTGGCCAAGGCCGGCGGCAGCATCACCATCGAGGGCCGGGTGCTCAACACCGGCACCAGGGCGATCGACTCGATGGAGGTCGCGGTGCGCGTGCGCACCTCCGAGCCACTCTTCCGCAGCGGCATCAGCTCTCCCGAGGACGCCCAGTCGAACGGCACCCTGCTGCGCGATTCCAAGCCGGTCGTGCTGCACAACCTGGATCCGGGAGCGGGCGCGGCCCAGCCGTGGACGTTCACCTTCCCCGCCGACACGCTGGGCCTGGGCGTAGCCGGCGCCTACCCGCTGGGGATCGAGGCCAGGATCGGCGGCAGGACGGCCGGCGCGGCCCGCACGTTCCTGCCGTGGATTCCCAGGAACGGCCTCAAGAACGTGCAGAACCTGCGAGTCGCCACGGTCTGGCCGCTCGTCGATCGGCCCCATCGGGACGGCACCACGCTCGGCGACGAGGGCCAGACGCCGGTGTTCCGCGACGACGACCTCGCCGCGCAGTTCGCCCCGGGCGGGCGGCTGTACGACCTGGTGAATATCGGTACCGGGATGAAGGTGGATTGGGCGATCGATCCCGAACTGCTGGACTCCGCCGCCGAGATGGCCGGCGGCTATCGGGTCGCGCCGCCCGGCAGCCTGGATCCCGACAAGCCGAGGAAGTCCCGGAACGGCAAGGCCCCGAGCGACGAGGACACGGCCAAGGCGACGCCGAACCAGACCACGAATACGCTCGCCGGCGGGGGCGGCCAGGTCGCCACCGGATGGCTGGACCGGCTCAAGACCGGCATCGGCACCCAGCCGGTGATCGCCCTGCCGTACGCGGACACCGATCTGGCCGCGGTGGCACACGCCCTGGAGGCCGGCAAGGCGGACCTGCGCCCGCAGCTGAGCGAGGCCCTCGCCGAATCCGCCACCGTCATGCAGCGCACCCTGGCCCGCCCGGTGCGCACCGACGTGGCATGGCCCGCCGGCGGCGCGCTGGACCCCTCGATCGTCCGGCTCGCGAACGGCACCGGCGCAAGCACCGTGATCGCCTCCGGCGCGTCGCTGCCGCCGACCAAGGAACTCAAGGTCACCCCGTCGGCCACGGCGGCCCTGCCGGGGACCGACAAGGGCACCGCGCTGGTCACCGACCCGGACATCGACAGGATCCTGGCCGCGGACACCAAGGCGCCGGGACAGAGCGTGCTGACCACCCAGCAGCTGTTGGCCGAACTGCTGACCATCGTGCTCCAGGAGCCCTCGGCCTCCCGCAGCCTGTTGATCGCCCCGCCGCGCACCATGGACGCCTCGCTGGCCAACGTGCTCAAGGACGTGCTCAACGCCTCGGCCGACTGGACCCGCAGCGCGACCCTCGCCAACCTCGCCGCCGAGCCCGCCCCGCTGCCCGCGCGCAAGCTCGCCGGCTACCCCAAGGCGGTCTCCGCGAGCGAGCCGTCCATGCAGTACCTCACCGAGACCGACAACCTGGTCCGCTCGATGCAGAGCTTCGCCTCGATCCTGACCCGACCCGAGCGGGTGACCGGCCCGTTCAACCCCGCGCTGCTGCGCCTGCTGTCCACCGAGTGGCGCGGCGACCCGCAGGGAATGGACCGCTATCGGCTCGGCGTCACCCGCAGCCTGCGCGAGCTGCAATCGCTGGTCTACATCATCCGCAGAACCGGTGTGACGCTGTCCGGCGACGAGGGCAACATCCCGGTCACCGTGGTGAACAACCTCCAGCAGCCGGTCATCGTGCGGATCGCGGCGGACTCGCATCAGCCCAATCGGCTCAAACTCGGCGATCCGATCACCGTGACGGTGCCCGACGGGCGCCGGCGGGAGGTGCCGATATCGGCGAAGTCGGCCGCGAACGGCAAGGTCATGGTTGACGTCCGGCTGCTCACCCCGGACGGGCGGGCGGTCAGGCCGCCCGAGTCGTTCTTCGTCAACACCACCACGATCGACGTGCTGACCCGCTGGATCATCGGCGGCCTCGCCTTCCTGCTCGCGGTGTTCTCGCTGCGGGCCTTCCTGCGCAAACGTCGGGAAGCGGCCCTTGCCGGGGACACGAACGACGAGGATGGTGAAGACGGCGACGACACGCCGTCCGATAACGACCCCTCGGAGGAGGTCGGCCCGGATCCGATCCGACCGGCATCCGGGTGGCCGCCGGCCCACTCCGCGGCCCCCTACGCCGGCGGGAACGGACCGCCGGATCCGGCCGACCCGCACGGACACACACCGTCGGGATCCACGCCCGACCGCCCCGAATGAGAAAGTGGGCACCGGACACTCAACCTGACCGAGAAGACGAGGGCCCGCCCGCATGAGCGACCGGAGCGACGAACGTCAGCCGTACACCGGCGGCTCCGCCGAGCCGGACGACGGCGCGCACGACGATCCCTACCGGGGTCGGCCGCCCGCCGACCCGTACCTACAGCAGTACGTCGATCCGTACGGACAGCCGGCCGATCCCTACGCCGCGCAGCCGCCGGACCCGTACGCGCTGCCGGGCGAGCCGGGGTATGCCGACCCGAACGCACCGCAGCCTGGGTACGGCGAGCCGGCGGCGTATCCGCAGCAGGGCTACTCCGGGCAGGGCGGCTACGGCTCCGGGCCCGAACCGGTCTACGGGGATCCGTACGGCTCCGCACCGAACGTGGGCGGCTACGACCCGTACGCGCAGCAGCAGCCTCAGCAGCAGCCCGACCAGGGCGGCGGCGCGTGGTTCCGGGACGAGTTGAGCGACCCGCCGGCGAACGACCCGTACGTGGGCGTGGACGAGATCTTCACGCCGGAGGCGCCGGCCGCGTACGACGACGCCGGCCGGCGATACGACCCATCTCCGCAGTACGACCCGCCCGCCCAGGCACAGCAGTACGGCGGCGGCGGATACGGCTCGGGTGATCCGTACCAGCAGCAGCACCAGGCCCCGCCGGCACAGCACTACCAGCAGCAGCCACAGCATCAACAGCACCAGCAGCCACACCAGGAGCAGGTGCATCAGCAGGCGTACGTCCCGCAGCAGCCGAGCCCGCAGCAGGGACAGGGCGGCTGGGGCGACTACGACCGGCCCGGCGGCTGGCTGATGGACCAGACGCTGACCGGCATCAACCTCGGCCTGGCCGGCGACGTCGCGGGCATGCCCTCCTACACCGAGGCATACCAGCGCTACGAGACCCAGCACCGAGCCGAGGCCGCGGCCGCGTCGATGTCCGCGAGCGCGGTCCTGGACGCCCCGCCGGTGCCGCTGAATCCGTCCACGTCGCCCGTCTACCGGATGCCCGGCTCGGGCGCCGAGGAGCGGATGGCCGGCATCCCGGTCGGCGGCGAGGGCAAGAAGGGCAGCAAGCTCGGCGGGATAATGCGATCCTCCGCCGTAATGGCGGCGGGCACGATCGTGTCCCGGATGACCGGCTTCGTGCGCAACCTGGTCGCCGCGGCGGCCCTGGGCACGGCGATCCTGGCGAACACCTACAACGTCGCCAACACGATGCCGACGCTGCTGTACATCCTGGTCGGCGGCGGCGCGCTGAACGCGGTCTTCGTCCCGCAGCTGGTGCGCGCGATGCGCCAGGACGACGACGGCGGCGAGGCGTACGCGAACCGCCTGCTCACGCTGGTCATGACGGTGCTGGCGGGGCTGGTGCTGATCGCCTGGTTCGGGGCACCGCTGCTGATCCGGGCGTTCGCGAACTCGCTGGCGAAACACCATCAGGACTACGAGCTGGCGATCACCTTCGCCCGCTACTGCCTGCCGATCATCTTCTTCATGGGTCTGCACGTGCTGTTCGGGCAGATCCTCAACGCGCGCGAACGCTACGGCCCGATGATGTGGACCCCGGTCCTGAACAACATCGTCATCATCGCCACGTTCGGCCTGTACATCTGGGTGGCCGGCACCGCGAAGAACACCGGGCAGAACTCGGACACCATCACACCGGACGAGATCCGGCTGCTCGGCCTGGGCACGCTGCTGGGGATGGTCGTGCAGTCGATGGCGATGATCCCGTACCTGAAGGCGGCCCGGTTCCGCTTCCGACCACGCTTCGACTGGCGCGGCTCGGGGATGGGCAAGGCGCTCGGGCTGGCCAAGTGGACGTTCCTGTTCGTGCTCGCGAACCAGGCCGGCTACCTGGTGGTGACCCAGTTGGCCACCGCGATCGACGTCGACGCGCGGGACCAGAACATCCAGTTCGGCGTCGGCTTCACCGCGTACAGCAGCGCGCTGCTGATCTGGCAATTGCCCCAGGCGGTGATCACCGTGTCGGTGATGACCGCGATGTTGCCCCGGATGAGTCGGGCCGCCGCCGACGGCGACCTGGCCAGCGTGCGCGGCGACATCTCCTCCGGGCTGCGCCTGTCGGCGGTGGCGATGATCCCGTGTGCGGCGATCTTCGTGGCGCTGGGCCGGGACATCGGCGGCTTCATCTTCGCCCCGACGGGCGAACAGAGCGCGCACTGGATCGGCTACATGCTGATGGCGCTCGGCCTGGGGCTGATCCCGTACTCGGCGCAATACGTGCTGCTGCGCGGGTTCTACGTGTACGAGGACACCCGAACACCGTTCCTGAACACGGTATGGATCGCGGGCGCCCAGGCGGCCTTCGCGGGTCTCGCCTACGTCGCGCTGCCCACCAAGTGGGCCGGTGTGGGCATCGCGGGCGGCTACAGCCTCGCCTACCTGGTGGGCGTGGCGCTGGCCGCACAGCGGCTCAAGAAACGGCTCGGCGACCTGGACGGCCGACGGGTGACCCGGACCTACACCCGGCTGTCGATCGCGGCCGGGATCGGCGGCGCCGCGGCGTTCTTCGTGGCCCGGGTGTGCACGGGCCACTTCGGCTCGGCCATGGGCGGCTCGGCGATCGCGGTGGGCGCGGGGATCGTGACGATGTTCGTCGTGTTCTTCATCGCGGCCAACCGGATGCGGGTCGAGGAGATGACCGCGATGACCGGGATGATCAAGGGCAGGCTCGGCCGCTGACCGCCGGCTCGACCGCAAACGCGCATCCGCCCGCCGAATCCCGCACCGGGAATTCGGCGGGCGGATCGGTGTGGGATGTACCACCATGGGCGAGTGAGGGTGTGCCGCGCGCCGGAACCGGGGTAAAGCTCCCGATACGCCGGTCTCGGTTTCCTTACGGATCTTGCGACGAGGCAACCCGAAGTGGGGTCCGAGAGTCTCATGGTGTGTAGAGGTTGTCCCTGACCAACGGCCCGAGATGCCTCACCTCTACGATGGATATGCCGACGAGGAGGATGAGGCCGAGGTGACGGACCGAACCGCAGGATCCGTCGACCTAGCGACGGACGAGGCAAACCCCGTACCGACAAAGGTTTCTGATACATCGTCGGACAATCCGGTCGGTTCGGACGACAAGGTCCCCGGCGGCAACGTCTCAGGAAGTACCACCACGGTTCTGCCCGTCGGCACCGAGCCCGAACCCGACGCGGGTGAAGAAGTCGAATCCGAAGTCGCCGCAGCCGGCGAAGCCGACGGACCCGCGACCGGCCGGGCCTTGACCGGCGACGCTGCGAACAACGGCTCTGCGAACGGCGATTCGGCCGAGGTCGCGGCTGCCGCACCCGCAGGGGTCCGCGTTGCCGAGGCGCTGCCCGCCGAGTCCGCGTCCACCGAGCCCGCGCCTGCCGAAGCCGCGTCCACCGCGTCCGCATCCGCCGAATCCGCGTCCGCGGAGGACGAACCGGTAACGCACCAGCGGGCGAAGCGGAACAAGCCCGCCGACGCCACCGCCCCGGCCGGCAACGCGAGCGAGCCCGAGTCGGCCGCGCCGAAGGCCGCCGAGTCCGAGCCGGTCGAGCCGGCGCCGGCCGCGGAACCCGCGCCGCCGCGGGTCAACCGCGGCACCCGATTGGCCGACCGCTACCGGCTCGAACACCGCCTGTCGCAGAACGGCCGCAGCGAGACCTGGCGCGCCGTCGACGAGAAGCTCCGGCGCGCCGTGGGTGTGCACATCGTGCCCGCCGGCGGGGAGCACGGCCGGGCCGTGATCGCCGCCGCCCGCGCCGCGGCGCTGATGGGCGACCCGCGCTTCGTCCAAGTGCTCGACTGTGCCGAACAGGACGGCCTGATCTACGTGGTGAAGGAGTGGCTGCCCGACGCGGACAACCTCACCAAGGTCTTCGAGAGCGCGCCGCTGCCACCGCACGAGGTGTACGAACTCTCCCGCGCGGTCGCCCAGGCGATGTCCGTCGCGCACCGGGCGGGCCTGTCGCACCTGCGCCTGACGCCGGAGAACGTGCTGCGCATGCACACCGGCCAGTACAAGATCGTCGGCCTCGCCGTCGAGGCGGCCCTGTACGGACACGACACCACCGACGCGGCTCGCGACGACACGCACGCGGTCGGCAGGCTGATGTACGCGGCGCTGACCCGGCGTTGGGTCGACGGCACCGAATACGGCCTACCGGCCGCGCCGTTGACCGGCGGCAAGCTGTGCGCGCCCGGCCAGATCCGGGCCGGTGTGGACGACACGCTGGCCGCGCTGGCGATGCGCGCGCTGGGCCACGAGGTCAAGCACGAACCGGCGTTCGGAACGCCGGGCGAACTGTCCGCGGCGATCGGCGCGATCCCGGAGATCCATCCGCCCGAGCAGGGCGAGATCGTCGGCGGCCCGGAGCAGGACGAGTACCCCGTCTACACGCCGACGCCCACCCGGACGGTCTACACCACGGCCGGCTACACCGGCGGCGGCTCGAACCGCCCCGTCCGCCCACCGGTCGTACCGCCGCCGCTGGGCGGCCGGTTCGGCGCCACGGTCAAGGGCGCGGTCGCGGTGCTCGTGGTCCTCGCGATCGTGCTGGTGACGTGGCAGGTGGCCAGCCATGTGGGTGATGGGGAGGAGAAGGAAAGCCCGTTGAAGCGGCAGGGGGGCACGTCGAGCACGCCGACCCAGCCTCAGGCCGCACCGGCGACCACCCGCGAGGTCCCCCCGAAGACCGGTACGGAGATCTCGATCGGCGCGGCACCCACCAACCCGGAAGACGTGGCGAAGACCTACGACGGCAAGCGTGAGACCTACTGGCACACGAACATGATGGTCGACGGCCCGCCGATCAACTTCAATGGCCGCAAGGGATACGGGATCGTCTACGACCTCGGCGAACCGATGGACGTGCGGGGCGTCAACATCACGCTCGGCGCCGGTGGGTCCACCACTGCCATCACGCTCAAGGCCGCGCCCGGCGCCGGATCGACGATGCCAACGAGTCAGGAAGCCTACGACGTCACCATCGGCGACAAGTCGACCGACGACAGCCAGTTGAGTGTGACCGGCAACAAGGCGATCAAGACCCGCTACGTGCTGGTGCTGATGACCGCGATGCCCAAGGTCCTGCAGGACGTCGGCAACTACAACATCTACACCCCGGGCCATCAGAACGCCTGGCGCGAGGTCACCTTCACCATCAACAACTGACCCCGTCCGGGCAGTCGAGGCGGACCCCTCTCCAACCGCCCCGCGGCCCATGCCAGGATGACCCCGGGCCAGGGGAGGTAGGCGGTGAGTACCGAGCAGACCGGATCGGCGTACGCGGACGTCACCGACGCCGATCTGCTCACCCGGCACACCGCCGGCGACCGCGACGCGTTCGGCGAACTCGTCCGGCGGCACCGCGACCGGCTGTGGGCGGTGGCCCTGCGCACCCTGGGGGACCGCGAGGAAGCCGCTGACGCCCTCCAGGACGCCCTGGTATCCGCCTACCGGGCGGCGGGTAGGTTCGAGGGCCGCGCGGCCGTCACGACGTGGCTGCACCGAATCGTGGTGAACGCCTGCCTGGATCGGGCCCGGCGTCGGGCCGCCCGGCCGGCCGTACCGCTGCCCGAGGATCTCGACCAGCGACTGCCCGCGCCGGTCCACGAGGACCCGGCGATTCGCGGCGAGACCCGTGCGGCGGTGCTCGCCGCGCTGGCCACGCTGCCGGCCGAGCAGCGGGCCGCGCTGGTGCTGGTGGACATGGAGGGCTACCCCGTCGACGAGGCGGCCCGGATCCTCCAGGTCGCCTCGGGCACCATCAAGAGCCGCTGTGCCCGCGGTCGCGCCAAGCTGTTGCCACTGGTGCGACACCTGCGCGAGGCGGGGCCGCCCGGACCGTCCCGGGTGTCCGGGAACCCTGGAGCCGGACAATCCGTCCCATCGACGGACGACCGACCGAGAGCCGGCGGTCCGACCCCCGACGCGGGCGGCACGAGCATGGAGGGAGGGGGCACACGATGAGCGAACACATCGACGTCGAGGTGCTGTCCGACCTCGTCGAAGGACTGCTCGCTCCGGAGCAGGCGACCGCCGTGCACGCCCACCTCGCCGAGTGCGCCGAGTGTCTCGACACCCGGGACGCGCTCGCCGAGGTCCGCGAGTTGCTCGGCGGACAGCCCGTCGAACCGATGCCGGCCGACGTGATCGCGCGGATCGACGACGCGCTCGCGCTGGCCGCGCTCCCGCCGCCGCGACCCGCCGAGGCGCCGTCGGTGGGAATCCCCACCGCGGAGCTCTTCGCCCTGCCGAACCCGGCCCCCCCGGTCTCTGCCGCCGACGCGGCCGATCACCATGTCGTGCGACTCGACTCCGCCCGCCGCCGGCGTCGGCGCGGTCCGCTGCTGCTCGTGGCCGCAGCCGTCGCCGCGGTGGCCCTCGGCGTCACGGTCGTGGTCGGCACCGGCGGCGACCACGACTCGTCCGGGCATCCCTCCGCCGCCAACGACAAGTCCGCCGTGTCCCAACCCCAAGGCGCGGCCAAGCCGTCCGGCACGGCGGACGACCAACCGCGCGCGAACGCCGAGGAGCAGGCACCGGGCGCCACGAAGCCGTCCATCGCCGCGCCCAGGGAGTACACCGCTGCCGGACTGCCGCAGCAGATCGCGCAACTGCTCCGCCTCAGCACCACGCAGTCCACCCGGGAACTGCCCGGGTGTGTCGCGACCGCGGTCGGCCCGGACGCCGCCCGGGCGCTGGCCGTCGACACCGGCACCTATGCCGGCACCCCGGCGTGGGTGGTGGTCCTGAACGGCTCGAACGCCGGCCGGGTCAAGGTCGTCGTCGTGGATTCGTCCTGCGCCACGAAGCTCTCGGCGACGTCTTCGAGCGACATCGGGGGCGCCGTACTGCTCAGCACCGAGGTCCCCCGAGGGTGATCCCCGGCACGCCGCGCTCGCGGCGTTGGGACCCGGGAATGGTGCGCACCTAGGATCCGTTGTCGAACGAGACACCGCATCTCATCGGGGCGCGGGGCTCGCAGACCCGCACAGCCGACGCCGGCCACCGGCACGAGGCTCGACAAGGAACCAGGAAAGGCTCAGCGTGAGCGACGTCCGCAACGTGATCATCATCGGATCGGGTCCGACCGGGTACACGGCCGCCGTCTACGCAGCACGCGCGGACCTCAAGCCGCTGGTCTTCGAAGGCGCCGTCACTGCGGGCGGCGCGCTGATGAACACCACCGAGGTCGAGAACTTCCCCGGCTGGCCGGACGGCATCATGGGTCCGGATCTGATGGACAACATGCGCAAGCAGGCCGAGCGCTTCGGCGCCGAGCTGATTCCGGACGACGTCGTGGCCGTCGACCTCACGGGCGACGTCAAGACCGTCACCGACGGCGCGGGCACCGTACACAAGGCGCACGCGGTGATCCTGGCGACCGGGTCCGCGTACCGCAAGCTCAACCTTCCGAACGAGGACGCACTTTCCGGCCGGGGCGTCTCCTGGTGTGCCACCTGCGACGGCTTCTTCTTCCGGGACCAGGACATCGCGGTGGTCGGCGGTGGCGACTCGGCGATCGAGGAGGCCACGTTCCTGTCCCGCTTCGCCCGCTCGGTGACCGTCATCCACCGTCGGGACGAGCTGCGCGCGAGCAAGGCGATGCAACATCGTGCGTTCGCCGACGAGAAGATCTCGTTCGCGTGGAACAGCGAAGTCGCCGAGATCGTGGGCGACGGCAAGCTCACCGGCGTCAAGCTGCGTGACACCGTCACCGGCGAACTGCGCGACCTGGCGGTGACCGGCCTGTTCATCGCGGTCGGCCACGACCCGCGCACCGAGCTGCTCGGGGACCAGATCGAGCTGGACGCCGAGGGCTACATCAAGGTCGCCGCCCCGACCACGCACACCAACCTCACCGGCGTCTTCGCGGCGGGCGATGTCGTGGACCACACCTACCGCCAGGCGATCACCGCGGCCGGCACCGGTTGCGCCGCGGCACTCGACGCCGAGCGCTACCTCGCCTCGCTCGCCGACGGCACCGGCGCCTGACCCACACTCGTCCCTACTTCCTTCCACCCGAGCACACCGAGGAGCAACCATGGCCGGGGCCACCGTCACCGTCACCGACAAGACCTTCGACACCGACGTCCTGATGAGCGACAAGGCAGTGCTCGTCGACTTCTGGGCCGAGTGGTGCGGCCCGTGCCGCCAGATCGCCCCGGCACTCGAGCAGATCGCGGACGAGAACGGTGACAAGCTCACGGTCGCGAAGCTCAACATCGACCAGAACCCGGAGATCACCACCCGCTACGGCGTGCTGTCGATCCCGACCCTGCACGTCTTCAAGGGCGGCGAGATCGTCAAGACGATCGTCGGTGCGAAGCCGAAGTCGATGCTCCTCAAGGAGCTCGCCGAGTACGTCTGAGTCGACGCGTTCGACGCGGCGTCCCACGGGCACTCGAAGGGCGCTTCCCGGAACCGGGGAGCGCCCTTCGCGCGTATCAGGGCGTACCGACGACCGGTGGGCGGCCCAGGACGGCGGATCGCCCCCTCGGGCCGGAATCCGGGCCCCGAGAGCCCCGCTCCGGTACGGCAACGACCGAATGCGCGCGTACGATCGAGTGTTGCGTCAAAACTCGGGAGGACTTCTTTCCATGACCATGCAGCGGCGGTACCGACGCGGTGACACCGGCCCCGCAGTGGCCGAGATCAGGTCCAAGCTGGTGCTGCTCGGCCTCCTGCCCGCCGGTGCCCATACGGTCGCCGGCAGCGGCGACGGGGACGGCCTCGGCGGCTACGCGGACGCGGTGTTCGACGACTCCGTGGACCTCGCCGTCCGGCATTTCCAGCAGCAGCGCGCGATGACCGTGGACGGCATCGTCGGCCCGGAGACCTACCGTCACCTCGACGAGGCACGATGGCGCCTCGGCGACCGCATGCTGTCCTACTCGATCGGTCACCCGACGGTCGGGGACGACGTGGCCACCCTCCAGCAGCGACTGCTCGACATGGGCTTCGACTGCGGCCGGGTGGACGGCATCCTGGGCCCGGCCACCGAGCGCGCGCTGCGCGAATTCCAGCGCAACTACGGACTCGGCGCGGACGGCACGTGTGGACCGGCCACGTTCCGAGCCCTCGACCGGCTCGCGCGCACGGTCGTCGGCGGCCAGCCGCACGCGATGCGCGAATCCGAACTGCTGCACCGCTCCGGCCCCTCGCTGGCCGGCAAGACCGTGGTGATCGACCCGGGCCACGGCGGCACGGACCAGGGCGTGGTGGCACACGGGCTGACCGAGGCCGAGGTGGTGTGGGACCTCGCCCGGCGGCTGGAGGGCCGGCTGTCCGCCCTGGGCGTCCAGGCGTACCTCACCCGCGGTCTGGACTCCGACGGCATCGGCGAGGAGGACCGCGCGGCCTTCGCCAATGCCACCGATGCGGACCTGGTGATATCGCTGCACGCGGACCGCAACGAAAGCCCGCTGGCGAGCGGCGTCTCCTGCTACTACTACGGCAGCGGCAGCGACCGGTACGGGCGTCGCTCGCCGACCGGAGAGCACTTCGCGAGCCTGGTCCAGCGCGAACTCGTGGCGCGCACCGGCCTGGTCGACGGCCGCACCCACGGCAAGGCGTGGACGCTGCTCCGGCGTACTCGCATGCCCGCCGTGCGGATCGAGCTGGGCTACCTCACCAACGCCGAGGACGCGGCGCGACTGGCCGGCTCGGAATTCCGCGACCACGCCGCCGAGTCGATCGTGGTGGCCTTGCAGCGGCTCTATCTGCCGCCGGACGAGGACGTGCCCACGGGCATGTTGCGGCTGCCCGTCTTCACCTGAGCCGATCGGCCCTCGCCCGAGCGAGCGCCGACTCGTCGAGTACGACCCGATCCACCGGCCGGCGTGAGTCCCGCGGCAGCGCATGGACCGGAATCGCGGGCCCATGGGGCATCCACGGCGCAGGGCTCGGCACCCGGGAACGCGGCGACTCGCCGAGCAACCCGCCGACGAAGCCGCCGACGGCACCCACGCCCAGACCCGCGACGATCCAACGCATCGACCTCATCGGCCCTCCAGGGACGCCACGTTTCACGTGAAACGTGTGCGAGCAACGCCGCCGCACTGCGGCGGCACGTTTCACGTGAAACACAAGCAAGGAAGGGGCCCGCGGTCAACGACCGCGGGCCCCTTCCTGCGTGTCGGCATGCCGACTACGGAACCAGCACCGAGGACTCCGCGTCGTCCACGGACGCCTCTTCCGCCGAAGCCACACCGTCTCGACCGGGTCCGGTCTGACCGGGCACCTCGGGCTCGGTCAGCCGCTTGGCGAAGTGGTCGCCCTCGCCGGGCGCCATCGACGCCAGAATCCGCTCCAGATCCTCGATCGACGCGAATTCGACGACGATCTTGCCCTTCTTCTGCCCGAGGACGACCTTGACCTCGGTCTCGAAGCGGTTCTTGAGTCGATCCGCGAGCTGGTTCAGCGCGGGCGCGACGATCCGACCGGCGCGCGGCTTGTGTGCCTTGGACTTGGCCGGCTTCTCGTTGTTGATCGCGCGGGCGATCTCCTCGACCGTCCGCACGGTCATGCCCTCGGCGTTGATCCGCTTGGCCAGCTTGATCAGCTCGTCGGGCCGTTCCTCCAGCGCCAGCAACGCTCGCCCGTGTCCGGCGAGCAGCGTGCCCGCCGCCACCCGGTTACGGACCTCCATCGGCAACTTCAGCAGCCGCATCGTATTGGTCAGGTGCGGACGCGAACGACCGATGCGATCGGCGAGCTCCTCCTGCTTGCAGCCGAACTCCTCCAGCAACTGCTGGTAGGCCAGCGCCTCTTCTAGCGGATTGAGTTCGGAGCGGTGCAGGTTCTCCAAAAGCGCGTCGAGCAGCAGCTTGTCGTCGTTGGTCACCCGCACGATCGCCGGAATGTGGGTCAGCCCGGCCATCCGGGAAGCCCGCAACCGCCGCTCGCCCATCACCAGTTCGTAGGTACCCTCGTTCGTGGAGCGGACCACGACCGGCTGGAGCACACCCACTTCCCGAATCGACTGGACCAGCTCGCCCAACGCCTCCTCGTCGAAGACCTCACGCGGCTGGCGCGGGTTCGGCACGATGAGGTCGACCAGGAGTTCGGCGTACAGCGCGGCCGGGGGGGCCGGTTCGGCCTTGGGCGAGTCCTGCACCGGCACCGAGGTGGGCGACAGCGCCGACTCGTCCGTCGCTATCTCGGCCATCTTGCGCAGGGTCGCCGCCGCAGGGGACGACGGCTTCAGCGGCCGAGTGGGGATGATCGATTCGAGCCCCTTGCCCAAACCCCTGCGTGGTCCGCTCATACTTCCTCCTTCGCCTTCGCCACACCGCGCAGCGCCATCTCCCGAGCCGCTTCAAGATACGACAACGCCCCAGTGGAGCCCGGGTCGTAGGTCATCACGGTCTGCCCGTAGCTGGGCGCCTCGGAGATCCGCACCGAGCGCGGGATCGCGGTGGGCAGCACTTCGTCCGGGAAGTGGTTGCGCACCTCCTGGGCCACCTGCGAGGCCAGCCGGGTGCGGGCGTCGTACATGGTGAGCAGGATGGTGCTCACGGCCAGGTCCGGATTCAGATGCGCGCGCACCAGTTCGACGTTGCGCAACAACTGACCGAGCCCCTCCAGCGCGTAATACTCGCACTGGATCGGGATGACCACCTCGGCGCCCGCCACGAGCGCGTTGACGGTCAACAGACCGAGCGAGGGCGGACAGTCGATCAGGATGTAGTCCAACGGCTGCTCGTAGGACGAGATGGCGCGCTGGAGCCGGCTCTCCCGAGCGACCAGGGAGACGAGTTCGATCTCGGCCCCGGCCAGGTCGATCGTGGCCGGCGCACAGAACAGACCCTCGACGTCGCGCACCGGCTGGACGACCTCGGCCAGATCGCGGCCCTCGACGAGCACCTCGTAGATCGACGGCGTGCCGGTGTGATGGTCCACCCCGAGCGCCGTGGAGGCATTGCCCTGCGGGTCGAGGTCTATCACCAACACACGGGCGCCGTGCATCGCCAACGCCGCCGCGAGGTTCACGGTCGACGTGGTCTTGCCGACGCCACCCTTCTGGTTCGCGACCACCATCACCCGGGTGCGCTCCGGGCGCGGTAGCCCCTCCGAAGCGCGGCCCATCGTCTCGACGGCCTGTCTGGCCGCTCGGGCGATGGGCGTGTCTTCGATACCGGGTGCCTCTGTTTCACGTGAAACGTCGACAGCGGCGCCCACTCGGGGCGCCGGCATCGAGGCTGTCGGATACTCGGACGGCAACGGTCCACTCTCCTCTCCTGCCGCGGCGACATGGGAACTCGGGCCGACGGAATGACCACGCACTGCGGCGGCACCCTCAGAGGGTGTCACGTTCCGGTGCGCCTCAGGTGAGTAGAAGCGTTTCCACGGAGGGCGTTTCACGTGAAACACGATCCCGGGTGCGGCGATCACACGGCGCTCACGACACACCCCGAGCGGGCAGGAACGGCGTTTCAGCCGTCCGGCCCAACCCGGATGCGTGCTACTTCGTGGGACGCCGCCTGGTCGCCTTCGCGGCCCGACGCGCCTTCGCCGCCTTGGACTCCTTGGCCACGACCGTGCCGATCCGTACCCGAACGACGGTCGTCAACGGGTCCACGATCCCGGCGCCCGCATGAGCGACCGTCCAGGACACCGCGCCGAGCTTGCGCAAGTCCGCCTCGGACTCCAGCAGTTCCTCGGCCGCCGAGTCGCCCTTGAGCGCGAGCATCTCGCCACCCGAGCCGAGCAGTGGCAGGCCCCACCCGGCCAGCTTGGCCAACGGCGCCACCGCACGTGCGGTGACCACGTCAGCGGAGGTACGGCCGCGCAGTTCCTCGGCGCGCCCGCGCAGCACCTCGACGTTGTCGAGGCCGAGCTCCTGGACCACCTCGTCGAGGAACGTGGTGCGCCGCAGCAACGGCTCGACGAGGGTGATCCGCAGATCCGGTCGGACCAGCGCGAGCGGGATACCCGGCAGGCCACCACCCGAACCGACGTCGTGCACGATCGCGTTCTCCGCGATCAATTCGGCGACCACCCCGCAGTTGAGCAGGTGCCGCTCCCAGAGCCGGCCGACTTCGCGTGGGCCGACCATGCCCCGGCGTACACCGGGCCCGGCCAGCAGATCGGCATAACGGATCGCGCGGTCCAGGTTGGCACCGAAGAGGCGGCTTGCCGCCTCCGGCGCCTCGGGCGCGCGCTCGTCCGCCGGCGGGTCGGGGGTCGTGTCGTCCTGACGTTTCACGTGGAACATCATCCCAGGAACGGCGCCGGCCCCACCCGTGATGCAGGTGGGGCCGGCGCGACGGTTTGCGGAAACGGATCCTTGGATCCGATCAGGCGGGCAGGACAACGACGCAGCGATTGGGCTCCTCGCCCTCCGACTCGCTGCGCAGTCCGGCCTCCGCGACGGTGTCGTGCACGACCTTGCGCTCGAACGGGGTCATCGGCTTCAGCTTGAGGGAGGTACCCGCCGCCTTGACCTCTTCCACCGCCTCGGTGGCGATCTCCGCCAGGTTCGCCCGCTTGGCGGCACGGAAGCCGTCCACGTCGAGCATCAGCCGGCTGCGTTCGCCGGTCTCGCGGTGCACGGCCAGCCGGGTCAGCTCCTGGAGTGCTTCCAGGACCTCGCCGTCGCGACCGACGAGCCGCTTGAGGTCGGCACCGGAGGATTCGCTTTCGTCGCCGGCGATCACCGAGACCGACGCGCGCCCGCCTTCCACGTCCATGTCGATGTCGCCGTCGAGGTCGGCGATGTCGAGCAGGGCCTCCAGGTAGTCCGCGGCGATCTCACCCTCCTGCTCCAGACGGCTGATCTCCTCCGCGGTGAGCGTGATCCGACGCGAGGCGGCGGGTGAGTCGACGGCGGGGGTCGTGCCTTCCGTCACAGGGGAACTCCTTTGTGGACGAGTGAGCGAGTCGGTGGAGTGGGCGGCCGGCCCGTCGAGGGTGGTCACTTCTTCCTCGGGTGCTTCCGGCTCTGGGTCTGCTTGCGCGGGCCGGCGTTGCGCGCACCGGAGTGCGGTGTCCGCGCGGTCGAGCCCTTCACCGAGCCGTTCGAGCGGGCGCCGCCGGACGTGCCGTTGCTCGCCGCCGTGCCGCTCTCCACGGCCTCCTCGGCGTCCCCGCCGGTCGCGTCCGCGTCCTCCCGGGCGCGGGCCTTGCGCTGCGACTTGGTGAGCCTGGTGGGCTGCTGGCGCCGTGCGGCCTGGGCCTTCAGCTCGGCCTGCTGGGCCTCGTACTCCGCGGCGTCCATCAGCTTGCCGTCGGGAAGCAGCACCTTGCCCTCCTTGCGCGCCTTCTCCGAGAGCTTCTCCTGCCGCACCTTGAACGCCGGGCTGCCGGGCGTGGGGTTGCGGTTGATCACGAAGAGCTGCTGACCCATCGTCCACACGTTGGTGGTGAGCCAGTAGAGGAGCACACCGACGGGGAAGTTGATGCCGAAGACCGCGAACATGATCGGGAACGCGTACATCATCAGCTTCTGCTGCTTCGCGAACGGGTTGCCCACGAGCGAAGCGGGGTCGGTGTTCTTCGTCATCAGCTGGCGCTGCGTGAAGAACTGCGACCCGGACATCAGGATGATCATCACGACGGTGACGACCCGCACGGTGGTCACGTCGGCCCCGAGGCTGGCGATCTTGGCCGCCGAGTCGGTGAACTTCGCGGCGATCGGCGCGCCGAAGATGTGCGCCTGCTGGGCGCTGTTCACCAGGTCGCGGTCGATCACGCCGACCGTCTTGTTCTGCGAGACCCGCTGCAGTACATGGAACAGGGCGAAGAAGAAGGGCGACTGGACCAGGATCGGAAGGCAGCTCGAGAGCGGGTTGGTACCCGTCTCCTTGTAGAGCTTCATCATTTCTTGGGACTGACGCTCACGGTCGTCCTTGTACCGCTTCTGGACCTCCTTGATCCGCGGCTGCAGCGCCTGGAGTCCACGGGTCGCCTTGATCTGCTTCACGAAGAGCGGGATCAGGCAGATCCGGATGACGACCACGAGGCAGACGATGGACAGGCCCCAGGACCAACCGCTGTTCTTGCCGAAGATCGGGGTGAACAACGAGTGGAACTGGACGATGATCCACGAGACGGCGGTATATAGGGGGTTAAGAATCCCCACGGTCAAGCTCCTCGGGCGGTGGTGTTCGCACCGGGCGCGGGCTCGGTACGGCCGGTGCTGGACGTCTGCTGCCGCTCGTGCGGCTCCGACTCCGAGCGCGACTTCCGCTCGGGGAGTCGCCACGGTCGGCGTGTGCGCGGCGGCACAGGATCGACACCGCCAGAGTTCCAGGGGTTGCAGCGCAGGATGCGCCACACGGTGAGGTAGGTGCCTTTGACGGCGCCATGCACGGACATCGCCTCGTACCCATAATGCGAGCACGACGGGTAGAAGCGACACACCGGCCCCAGCATCGGGCTGATCGTCCACTGATAGACCCGAATGAACCCCATGAACAGGTACTTCACGCCGTCGCTCCCGGCTTGGCCGCGGGCCCATCCGCTCGAACCGCGGCAGTGCGCCCGGCCCGGCCCAGAAGCCGGTCGAACGCTGCGTCCAGATCCCGTGCCAGGGCGGAATGGTCCGCCTGGGCTGCGGGTGGCAATGCCCGTACCACGACCAGGCTACCTGCCGGAAGCAGGGCCATCCGATCGTGTATGAGGTGGCGTAGCCGACGCTTGACGACGTTACGGACAACCGCGGGGCCGACAGCCTTGCTCACGACGAAACCCGCACGCGGCGGTGGAGCGTGCTCCACATCCGCGTGCGGGTCCTCTGCCACAGATTGGCGCAGGGTGTCCGGCTCGGACGGCTGCGCGGTCGCCGGGGTGCGTTCGGACGTCACGAGTCCGCTCGTCTCCTGGCGATGCAGGTGGACGACCAGATTCGGACGGCCGGCTCGACGCCCGCGGCGAACCGCGATCGCGAAGTCCTCGCGCCGCCTCAGCCGGTTATCGGCAGGCAGCACGGAGAGATCCGCGAACTCAGGCGGAAAGCTCCGCGCGGCCCTTGCGGCGGCGGGCAGCAAGGATGGCGCGACCGGCACGGGTGCGCATGCGCAGCCGGAACCCGTGGGTCTTCGCCCGGCGACGGTTGTTCGGCTGGAAGGTGCGCTTGCTCACTCGGGGGCTCCAGGATTTGAATCGTGGGCCGGCAGAAAAGACCGCCGGCCACCACCGTACGTCCGCATCGACATGATCTCGGACATGCGGCAGCGGTCGTCAGACAACTAGACCGGCCCACGGTACGTACCAACAGGCGACGGGGTCAAATGGGGGATCCGGGGCACGTCGCCCACCTGCGCAAACGTGGTCTCGGACAGGCTATACACAGCCTGTGGACAACGGGTTGAGCAGGCCACCGTGCGCCACTACCGTGAACAGGTGGGTCGGACCGGAGCGCTCGCTCCCGGGGTCCGGGACACTGGGAGCCCTCCCGAGACCTGCGTCGATGCAATGAAAGAGCGTGCACTGTGGCTGACATCACCAGCGACCTCGCCGCAGTCTGGGCACGGTTCCTGGAACGACTGGCCACCGACGACTCGGTCACGGCCAAGGACAAGGGATGGCTCCAGCGGACACAGCCGCTGACCCTCTTCTCCGACACCGCGCTGCTCGCGGTGCCGAACGAGTTCGCCAAGGAAGTCCTGGAGACCCGGCTCCGCCAAGTGGTGACGGACGCGTTGAGCCACGGTTTCGGGCGGCCGATCCGGTTCGCGGTCAGTGTCGAGCCGGGTGCGGGGGAACCGGAGCCGGTGCCCGAGCGGCACGACCGTTCGGCCCGGCACGACGACTACAACCCCGGCCCCTACGGTCGCTCCTCCTATGGCGGCGACCGCTACGGCCGCGACGGCTATCCCCAGGAGCCGTACGGCCAGCAGCCGTACCGCCAGGACCGCGATCCCTACGCCGAGCCGCCGTATCAGCAGGACTACCCGCACGAACGCTACGCGCCCGGACCGTACCGGGATCAGCGCGACCCGCGCGACCCGCGTGAGCAGCGCGACCCCAGGGACCCCCGGGATGCGCGCGACGCCCGTGAGCAGCGCGATCTGCGTGATCCTCGGGAACCGCGCGAGTCCCGGGACGCCCGCGATCCGCGGGATCCGCGCGATTCTCGTGATCAATACGGCTACGGGGGTAATCCGGGGTCGTCGGATCACCCGGGAATTCCACCCTCCGACGGGACCCTTTTTGCGGATCGCGAGGACTTGTTCGGGCCGCCCGGCTTTTCCACACCTTCCGTCCACAGCTTTGTGGATAATTCGACACATCAACCCGGCGACAGAGACCAGTCGCCGGGTGCCTCGCAACCCCCACAGCAGGCTCCGCCGCCGCACCAGTCCCCGCCGGCGCCACCTGCCGACGTACCCGGTGGGCGACCGCTGCGGCTGGCCCGGCCTGGCACCGGGCGCGAGCACGGCGTGGTGGAGCACGAGCCGGCCGCCCGACTGAATCCCAAGTACCTCTTCGAGACGTTCGTCATCGGCTCCAGCAACCGGTTCGCGCACGCGGCCGCGGTGGCGGTCGCCGAGGCGCCCGCGAAGGCGTACAACCCGCTGTTCATCTACGGCGAGTCGGGGCTGGGCAAGACGCACCTGCTGCACGCGATCGGGCACTACGCGAAGAGCCTTTATCCGGGCACCCGAGTGCGCTACGTGAGCTCGGAGGAGTTCACCAACGAATTCATCAACTCGATCCGCGACGGCAAGGCCGACGGTTTCCGGCGGCGTTATCGAGATGTCGATGTTCTGCTCGTGGACGACATCCAGTTCCTGGAGACCAAGGAGCAGACGCAGGAGGAGTTCTTCCACACCTTCAATACGCTGCACAACGCGAACAAGCAGATCGTCATCTCCTCCGACCGGCCGCCCAAGCAGCTGGTGACGCTGGAGGACCGACTGCGCAACCGCTTCGAGTGGGGCCTGTTGACCGACGTCCAGCCGCCCGAGTTGGAGACCCGGATCGCGATCCTGCGCAAGAAGGCGATCCAGGAGGGGCTCAACGCGCCGCCGGACGTGCTGGAGTACATCGCCAGCAAGATCTCCCGCAACATCCGCGAGCTTGAGGGCGCGCTGATCCGGGTGACCGCGTTCGCCAGCCTGAATCGCCAGCCGGTGGACCTGCAGCTCACCGAGATCGTGCTCAAGGACCTGATCCCGGACAGCGCGGGACCCGAGATCACGGCGACCACGATCATGGCGCACACCGCCGCCTACTTCGGCCTGTCGGTCGAGGACCTGTGCGGCACCTCGCGCAGTCGGGTGTTGGTCACCGCGCGCCAGATCGCAATGTATCTGTGCCGCGAGCTGACCGATCTGTCGCTGCCCAAGATCGGCGCCCAGTTCGGCGGGCGCGACCACACGACGGTGATGCACGCGGACCGCAAGATCCGCTCGTTGATGGCCGAACGGCGCTCGATCTACAACCAGGTGACCGAGTTGACGAACCGCATCAAGAGCTGAAACGGCACCCGATCACCGCTGAGAGCCGGCCGGCGTTCCCCTTTGGGGCCGCCGGCCTTCGTATGTTCGATGTGACCTTCGACACATCGACCGAATCGAGGCCTGGTTATCCACCGAGTGACGCCGACTCGGACATCCACACCATGGGGATGACGCGCCGGCCGCCGAGTTCCCCACAATGGCTTGAGGAACTTGGGGAAAAAGCCGGCGAGCCGGCAGGTCAGGTTCCTGTGGTGATGTGGAGTTGATTCCTCCACAGACTGTGGATAACTTTTCCGTCGCATCCCGTCCACCACCGTGTTGTCTGGTTGTCCACGTCCCGTCCACCGAAATCCCGAGCTTGTCCCCAGGTTGTCCACGGATCTGTCCACAGTCGGGCCGGTTTCACCCCTTACGGTGAATCCCGAGCCGAGTGACGTCCGCAGAGGGTGGGGACAAGTGGCCATCTACCTGGGGATTGACTGGGGACAAGTACGGGTACCCCTGGGGACGGTCTGTGGAGCCGATTTGGGCATCCACAGACACAGGGGGTTTATCCACGGGTTCACCCACACCTCGAAGTGGACAAAAAACCGGCCCTGACCTGCGCAGATATCGGTTATCCACGGTATCCACACCCCCTACTACTACGACCACACGTAGTTCAAGAGAGATCCACGGAAAATGGTCGGGTCGGCCCGAATCTGTGGACTGCGGGTTTGCCGGGGGCTGCGCGGGCTGTCGGCGCGGTGCGTCAGACTGTGTCCCGGTGGTAGGCCCCGACGGCCCGCCACCGATGCCGAACGAACGAACGGCAGACACACGACAGACAGACGGCCGGCAACGGCAGGAGGCGGTGAACCGGTGAAGTTCCGGGTCGAGCGTGACGTTCTCGCTGATGCGGTGGCGTGGACCGCGCGCAGTCTCCCGGCGCGGCCGGCGGTTCCCGTCCTCGCCGGACTGCTCCTGGAAGCCGCGGACCAGCGACTGACGCTGTCCAGCTTCGACTACGAGGTCTCTGCCCGCGGCGGCGTCGAGGCCGAGATCGACGAGCCGGGCCGGGTGCTGGTGTCCGGGCGACTGCTCGCCGACATCTCCAAGAGCCTGCCGAACCGCCCCGTCGAGGTGTCCACCGACGGCGCCAAGGTGACCGTGGTCTGCGGCAGCGCGCGGTTCACCCTGCCCACCCTCCCGGTGGAGGACTACCCGGCACTGCCGGACATGCCCACCGCCGCGGGATCCGTGGAGGGCGACGTCTTCGCGGCCGCCGTGGCCCAGGTGGCCATCGCGGCCGGCCGCGACGACACGCTGCCGATGCTGACCGGTGTCCGGGTCGAGATCGAGGGCGACCTGGTCACCCTCGCCGCCACCGACCGATACCGGCTCGCCGTCCGTCAGTTCCACTGGAAGCCCGAGGCCGACGGCCTCTCCTCGGCGGTGGCCCTGGTGCCCGCCAAGACCCTCAACGACACCGCCAAGTCGCTGACCCAGGGCGACAGCGTGCAGATCGCGCTGTCCGGGGACAAGCTCGGCGAGGGCATGATCGGCTTCGAGGGTGCCGGCCGGCGCACCACCACCCGCCTACTCGAAGGCGAATTCCCCAAGTACCGCGCGCTGTTCCCGGAGCAGTCGGAGACCGTCGCGACGGTGGAGACCGCGCCGTTCGTGGACGCGGTCAAGCGCGTGTCCCTGGTCGCCGAGCGGAACACCCCGGTGCGGCTGTCCTTCTCCGACGGTCGACTGGTGCTCGAAGCCGGTTCCGGCGACGAGGCGCAGGCCTCCGAGGCGATCGACGCGACGCTGGAGGGCGAGGAGATCTCGATCGCCTTCAACCCGACGTTCCTGCTCGAAGGGCTCAGCGCGATCGGTTCCCCGGTCGCCCAGATCTCCTTCACCACGTCCACGAAGCCGGCCGTGATGACCGGCAAGCCGGATGTCGAGGCCGAGGCCACCGACGAGTACCGCTACCTGATCATGCCGGTGCGCCTCTCCGGCTGAACCGGGCTCGCGGCCGAACCGGGCCGAATCCGTACTCGGGTTCGAAGGCGTCCGCCACGCATGACCCCGCAGCAGCACGGGCAACCGCTACCCGCGTACCGTCGACGCGGTGAAAAGCCCCCACAAGGGGTGCGGAAGCGGCCTCGGCGGTGCCCCACCCGGCATCGCAGCAGCGAACGAAGGATTTCAGGATGCAGCTCGGACTCGTCGGCCTCGGCAAGATGGGTGGCAACATGCGCGAGCGTCTGCGGCGCGCGGGCCACACGGTGGTGGGCTACGACCGCAACGCGGAGATCGCGGATGTGCACAGCCTCAAGGAACTTGTGGACGCACTCCCGACGCCGCGGGTGGTGTGGGTGATGGTGCCCGCGGGCGCGCCGACCCAGGCCACCGTCGACGAGCTCGGCGAACTGCTGTCTCCCGGTGACGTGCTCGTCGACGGCGGCAACTCGCGCTGGACGGACGACATCAAGCACGCCGAGGCGCTGGCCGAGAAGAACATCGGCTTCGTCGACTGCGGTGTCTCCGGCGGCGTTTGGGGTCGCGACAACGGCTATGCGCTGATGTGCGGCGGCGACGCCGCGAACATCGAGAAGGTCCAGCCGATCTTCGACGCCCTCAAGCCCGAGGGCCCGGCGGGCTTCGTGCACGCGGGCCGGGTCGGCGCCGGGCACTTCGCGAAGATGGTGCACAACGGCATCGAGTACGCGCTCATGCAGGCCTACGCCGAGGGCTGGGAACTGCTGGAGGCCGCCGACGTGGTCACCGACGTCCGCGAGGTGTTCCGCAGCTGGCAGGAGGGCACCGTCATCCGCTCGTGGCTGCTCGACCTGGCCGTGCGCGCGATGGACGACGACGAGCACTTGGAGAGCCTGCGCGGCTACGCGGAGGACTCCGGCGAGGGTCGTTGGACCGTGGAGGCGGCGATCGACCACGCCGTCCCGCTGCCCGCGATCACCGCGTCGCTGTTCGCCCGCTTCGCGTCCCGTCAGGACGACTCGCCGCAGATGAAGATGATCGCCGCGCTGCGCAACCAGTTCGGCGGGCACGCGGTCACCGCCGCGTCGACGCACAAGGGGGCCGACGCCCCGGGCGCCGACACCACGCCGCCGAAGGAGGCCGACGCGGGCTGAGCAATCGGCCCGCCCGCCCATGCATGTAGCGCACCTGTCACTCGTCGACTATCGGTCGTACGCCCGGGTCGAGGTCCCCCTCGAACCGGGCGTGACCGCGTTCGTGGGACCCAACGGCCAGGGCAAGACCAACCTCGTCGAGGCGATCGGCTATCTGGCCACGCTCGGCAGCCACCGGGTCGCCTCGGACGCACCCCTGGTCCGGCTCGGCGCCGAGCGGGCGTACGTTCGCGCGAGCATCGTCCGCGAGGACGGCCGCAGCGCGCTGGCCGAGTTGGAGATCAACCCCGGCAAGGCCAATCGGGCCCGGATCAACCGCTCGCCCGCGACCCGGCCGCGCGACCTGCTCGGCCTGCTGCGCACCGTTTTGTTCGCGCCGGAGGACCTGGCCCTGGTCAAGGGCGACCCGGGCGAACGCCGCAGGTTCCTGGACGAGTTGCTGACCGCGCGCACCCCGCGCCTGCTCGGCGTGCGCCAGGACTACGACCGGGTGCTCAAGCAGCGCAACACGCTGCTGCGCACCGCGGCGCTGGCCCGGCGGGCGGGCGGCGGGCGCAGCGGTGCGCTGAGCACGCTGGACGTGTGGGATGAGCATCTGGCCGCCGCGGGTGCCGAACTCACCTTCGCCCGGCTCGATTTGGTCGCCGCGCTGCAACCGCTGGTGGACAAGGCCTACGACGCGTTGTCCACAGGCGGTGGACCGATCGTGCTGGACTACCGCAGTTCGATGTCGGAGGACCCGCTGCCCACCGACCGGGCCGGCATCCACGCGGTGCTCACGTCGGCGATCGCGGCCGGTCGGGCGGCCGAGGTCGAGCGCGGTCAGACGCTGGTCGGCCCGCACCGCGACGATCTCGTGCTGCGTCTGGGCCCGTTGCCCGCCAAGGGCTACGCCAGCCACGGCGAGTCCTGGTCGTACGCGCTGGCGCTGCGGCTGGGCTCCTACGAACTGCTGCGCGCGGACGGCGGCGAGCCGGTGCTGGTGCTCGACGACGTGTTCGCCGAACTCGACGTCACGCGCCGCGCGCGGCTCGCCGAGATGGTCGCGCACGGCGAACAGGTGCTGGTCACGGCTGCGGTGGCCGAGGATGTGCCGCCCGCGCTCGCGGGTGCGCGCTACGACGTCGCCGCGGGTGAGGTGCGGAGGGTCGAGCATGAGTGACGAGGCCCACACCCCGCCCGCCGGCGGCCCCGGGCGGGCCGGGCAGCCGCCCGTCGAGCCGACCCGCGGGATCGATCTGGCCCGCGCGGCGCTGACCCAGGCCCGCGCCCAGGCCCGGACCCGCCAAGATCTTCGGCAGGACCAGACTCAGGCCCGCCGTGGCTTGAAACGCAGTGGTTCGGGACCCGACGACCGCGACCCCCAGCCGCTGCGGCAGATCATGGGACGCCTGGTCACCGAGCGCGGCTGGCAGACCCCGACGGCGGTGCACGGCGTGCTTCAGCGCTGGCCGGAAATCGTCGGCCCGGCGATGGCGGCCAACTGTCGCCCGGAGCGCTTCGAGGACGGCGAACTGGTGGTCCGCGCCGAATCCGACAACTACGCGACTCACGTGCGCTGGCTCGCGCCGAAACTGCTCGCCCGCCTCAATCAGGAGCTGGGCGACGGCACCGTCACCTTCATTCGGGTCGTCGGCCCGGCGCAGGAGCGCCGCCGGGGCCAGTGGCGCGCGCGGCCGTAGCCGGTTTTCGGCCACGCTCGGTGCGGCCCGGGTGTGCCCCCGGGTGGCCTTTCGGATGCGCGTCGGCTCCGATCGGCCGGACCGCGGGGGCGATGTGTCCGGTGTCATACCGGTCTGACACGCTGTTACCGTCCGAGTCGCCCGCGCCGCGTGGACAGCCATGAGAGCGATTCGGGACCCGGGGGCAAGTAGGGGGACATGCGACAGGGCACATCAGGGCGCCACACGCGGACACAGGGCCCTTGGGAACCCATCTTTGTGTCGCCCCGACCGGTAGACTGAACCAGCAATACCGCTCATGCGGATCCTGTTTCGACTTCCGCGGCTCCGTGCCCGGGGGCGTGTCGGGCCGGCTGCCTGCCGTTCGACACACCCTGCCGATCCTGCTCCTGGGCAGGGAGCCGTGCTGTGCCAGAAAGGGCGCTTCGTGGCCGATTCCGGCAACCCCAAGGAGAATGACGTGGCCGGCTCGCCGGAAACCCCTGCCGCGCTCGACTCGTCGTCGTACGGCGCGAGTGACATCCAGGTCCTGGAGGGCCTCGACGCGGTCCGGAAGCGCCCGGGCATGTACATCGGTTCCACCGGTGAGCGCGGCCTGCACCACCTCGTCCAGGAGGTCGTCGACAACTCGGTCGACGAGGCACTCGCCGGATACGCGACGCACATCGAGGCGACGATCCTCGCCGACGGCGGCGTGCGCGTGGTCGACAACGGGCGTGGCATCCCGGTCGACATGCACCCGGTGGAGAAGAAGCCCGCCGTCGAGGTCGTGCTGACCATCCTGCACGCGGGCGGCAAGTTCGGTGGCGGCGGCTACGCGGTCTCCGGCGGTCTGCACGGCGTCGGCGTCTCCGTGGTCAACGCGCTGTCCTCGCGCCTGGCGGTGGACATCCGCCGCGACGGCTACCGCTGGACGCAGGACTACAAGCTGGGCGCGCCCACCGCCCCGCTGGAGCGGCACGAGGCGACCACCGAGACGGGCACCACGGTCACCTTCTGGGCCGACCCGGACATCTTCGAGACCACGGTCTACTCGTTCGAGACGCTCTCCCGGCGCTTCCAGGAGATGGCCTTCCTCAACAGGGGCCTGACCATCTCGCTCAACGACGAGCGCCCGGACCACGTGGACGAGAAGGGCGAGCAGCTCACGGTCACGTACCACTACGAGGGTGGCATCGCCGACTTCGTGCGATACCTCAACTCGCGCAAGGGCGAGCTGGTGCACCCGTCGGTGATCGACATCGAGGCCGAGGACAAGACCCGGTCCATCGCCGTGGAAGTCGCGATGCAGTGGAACTCGCAGTACACCGAGGGCGTGCACAGCTACGCGAACACGATCCACACGCACGGCGGCGGCACCCACGAAGAGGGCTTCCGGTCCGCGCTGACCGCGTTGATCAACCGCTACGCGCGCGAGAAGAAGCTGCTCAAGGAGAAGGACGAGAACCTCGCCGGCGAGGACATCCGCGAGGGTCTGACCGCGATCATCTCGGTCAAGCTCGGCGACCCCCAGTTCGAGGGTCAGACCAAGGACAAGCTGGGCAACACCGAGGCCAAGACCTTCGTGCAGCGGGTCGTGCACGAGCACCTCACCGACTGGCTCGACCGCAACCCCAGTGAGGCCGCGGACATCATCCGCAAGTCGATCCAGGCCGCGACCGCGCGGATGGCCGCCCGCAAGGCGCGCGACCTGACCCGGCGCAAGGGCCTGCTGGAGACCGCGTCGCTGCCCGGCAAGCTGAGCGACTGCCAGAGCAACGACCCGTCCAAGTGCGAGATCTTCATCGTCGAGGGCGACTCGGCCGGTGGCTCGGCCAAGTCCGGCCGCGACCCGATGTACCAGGCGATCCTGCCCATTCGCGGCAAGATCCTGAACGTCGAGAAGGCCAGGATCGACAAGATCCTGCAGAACACCGAGGTCCAGGCGCTCATCTCGGCCTTCGGCACCGGTGTGCACGAGGACTTCGACATCGAGAAGCTCCGCTATCACAAGATCATCTTGATGGCGGACGCCGACGTCGACGGCCAGCACATCAACACCCTGCTGCTGACCTTCCTGTTCCGCTTCATGCGTCCGCTGGTCGAGGCGGGTCACGTGTACCTGTCCCGGCCGCCGCTCTACAAGATCAAGTGGAGCCGGGACGACTTCGAGTACGCGTACTCGGACCGCGAGCGCGACGCGCTGCTCGAACTCGGGCGGCAGGCCGGCAAGCGCGCGAAGGACGACTCGATCCAGCGCTTCAAGGGCCTCGGCGAGATGAACGCCGAGGAGCTTCGGGTGACCACGATGGACATCGACCACCGGGTCCTGGGCCAGGTCACGCTCGACGACGCGGCCCAGGCCGACGAACTGTTCTCGGTGCTCATGGGCGAGGACGTCGAGGCCCGCCGCTCCTTCATCCAGCGAAACGCCAAGGACGTCAGGTTCCTGGACATCTGACCAGCCGGGGGACTTCGCGGCAGCGCGGATGTCCACCTCCGAGTCGGCCCCACGCCACACCTCGAAAGGACTTTGACCAGCAATGGCCGAAGAGAACACCCCGGCGCCCGCAGGCGACCCGGCGGACGCGGTGAACAGCACCGGCGGTCTGCGGATCGAGCCCGTCGGGCTCGAAACCGAGATGCAGCGCAGCTACCTCGACTACGCGATGAGCGTGATCGTCTCGCGCGCCCTGCCCGACGTGCGCGACGGCCTCAAGCCGGTGCACCGTCGCGTGCTCTACGCGATGTACGACGGCGGCTACCGGCCCGAGAAGGGCTTCTACAAGTGCGCCCGCGTCGTCGGCGACGTGATGGGCACCTACCACCCGCACGGCGACACCTCGATCTACGACGCGCTGGTCCGGTTGGCCCAGCCGTGGTCGATGCGGATGCCGCTGGTGGACAGCAACGGCAACTTCGGCTCGCCGGGCAACGACCCCGCCGCGGCCATGCGGTACACCGAGTGCAAGCTCAAGTGGCTGTCCATGGAGATGCTCCGGGACATCGACGAGGACACCGTCGATCTCCAGGACAACTACGACGGCCGCAACCAGGAGCCGACGGTCCTGCCGGCCCGCTTCCCGAACCTGCTCGTCAACGGCTCCGCGGGTATCGCGGTCGGCATGGCGACCAACATCCCGCCGCACAACCTGCGCGAGGTCGCGTCGGGCGCGCAGTGGTTCCTGCAGAACCCGGACGTCACGGCGGAAGAACTCCAGGACGCCCTGATCGAGCGGATCAAGGGCCCGGACTTCCCCAGCGGTGCGCTCGTCGTCGGCCGTCGCGGGATCGAGGACGCGTACCGCACCGGCCGCGGCTCGATCACCATGCGCGCGGTGGTCGAGGTCGAGGAGATCCAGAACCGGCAGTGCCTGGTGGTCACCGAACTGCCCTACCAGGTCAACCCGGACAACCTCGCGCAGAAGATCGCCGACCTGGTCAAGGACGGCAAGATCGGCGGCATCGCCGACGTCCGCGACGAGACCTCATCGCGTACCGGCCAGCGCCTGGTGATCGTGCTCAAGCGCGACGCGGTGGCCAAGGTCGTGCTGAACAACCTGTACAAGCACACCCAGCTGCAGGACACCTTCGGCGCGAACATGCTCGCGCTGGTGGACGGCGTCCCGCGCACGCTCTCGATCGACCTCTTCATCCGCAACTGGGTGGAGCACCAGATCGAGGTGATCGTCCGGCGGACCCGCTTCCGGCTGCGCAAGGCCGAGGAGCGCGCCCACATTCTGCGTGGTCTACTCAAGGCCCTGGACGCGATCGAGGAGGTCATCGCGCTGATCCGGGCCTCGAACACGGTCGACGAGGCGCGTACGGGCCTGATCGGGCTCCTGGAGATCGACGAGATCCAGGCCAACGCGATCCTGGAGATGCAGCTTCGCCGGCTGGCCGCTCTGGAGCACCAGAAGATCACCGCCGAGCACGACGAGCTGATGGCGAAGATCACCGACTACCAGGCGATCCTGGCCTCGCCGGACCGGCAGCGCCAGATCATCAGCGAAGAACTGGCCGCGATCGTCGACAAGTTCGGCGACGACCGGCGCAGCGCGCTGGTGCCCTTCGACGGTGACATGTCCATCGAGGACCTGATCGCCGAAGAGGACATCGTCATCACCATCACGCGCGGCGGCTACGTCAAGCGCACCCGGACCGACCTGTACCGCTCGCAAAAGCGCGGCGGCAAGGGGGTGCGCGGTGCGCAGCTGAAGCAGGACGACATCGTCGACCACTTCTTCGTGACCACCACGCACCACTGGATCCTGTTCTTCACCAACAAGGGCCGGGTCTATCGGGCGAAGGCGTACGAACTGCCTGACACCGGTCGCGACGCGCGTGGACAACACGTGGCGAACCTGCTCGCGTTCCAGCCGGACGAGAAGATCGCCCAGGTGCTCGACCTGCGCGACTACGAGGTCGCGCCGTACCTGGTGCTGGCGACCAAGGCCGGTCTGGTGAAGAAGACCGCGCTCAAGGAGTACGACACCAACCGCGCGGCCGGCGTGATCGCGATCAACCTGCGCTCGGACGAGGCCGGTGACGACGATGAGGTGATCGGCGCCGAACTGGTCTCCGCCGACGACGACCTGCTGCTCGTGAGCAAGAAGGCGCAGTCGATCCGGTTCACCGCCACGGACGAGACGCTGCGGCCGATGGGTCGGGCGACGTCCGGGGTAAAGGGGATGAGCTTCCGCGAAGGTGACGAACTGCTGTCGATGAACGTGGTGCGCGAGGGTACTTTCGTGTTCACCGCCACCGATGGGGGCTTCGCGAAGCGAACCAGTGTGGACGAGTATCGCGTCCAGGGACGTGGGGGCCTCGGTATCAAGGCCGCCAAGATCGTCGAGGACCGAGGTTCACTCGTCGGGGCGCTCGTCGTGGACGACACGGATGAAATCCTCGCCATCACGCTCGGCGGTGGAGTGATCCGCACCCGCGCCGCGGGTGTCCGGCACACCGGACGTGACACGATGGGTGTGCAGCTGATCAACCTGGGTAAGGGCGACGCCGTTGTCGGCATCGCACGTAACGCCGAACCTGAGCCCGAGGCCGAGATCGACCCTGAGGTCGACGGGGCCGAAGCCGGTGCGGCCGATGGCACGCACGAGCCGACCTCCACCGTCGAAGGGGAGGTCGTGCCCGGCGGGCAGGAAGGGTGACGCGTGAGCACAGACCGGAAGTCGGCCGGCGGGAGAGGCGAGCGCGCCGACCGGGGTCGGGCCGGCGGGCGCGCTGACAGCACGAGCCGCAGCGAGGCGGCACCACCCCCCACGGGGCCGGTGCCGCCGAAGCCGGCAGCCCCACCCCCCGCGCACGGAGCCGGGTCCACCGGGGACGCGGCGGCTCGCCCGCCGCGTCCTTCGGCGCCCACTCCGTTCGCGTCCCCCTTCCCGCCCGCGGCAGCGGCGGGCGAGGGTACGGAGCGGCCGCCGGCCGCGGTCAACGGCAGCAAGGCCGCCGCCCGCCCGACGGGCGGCGGCACGATCACCTCGCCGCGCCCGACCCGGGGCACCCCGGCCGGCGGAGTCCCGTCGACCGCTCACCGAGTGGGGCAGCCCATGGCGCAGCAAGGGCGGACCGGGCCGGAGGCGCAGGTCCGACCACCGATCGCGCGCAGCCGGCGGGCCCGGCTGCGGGCGGCGCGGGTGGACCCGTGGTCGGTGATGAAGGTCGGGTTCCTGCTGTCCCTGGCACTGGGTGTGGTGCTGATGGTCGCGGTGAGCGTGTTGTGGCTGGTGCTGGACGGCTTGGGCGTGTTCACCTCGGTCGGTGACACGGTCAAGGAGGCGACCCAGTCGGAGAACAACGGCGGCTTCGACCTCCAGCACTTCCTGTCCCTGAAGAACACCCTCTTCTTCAGCGGCATCGTGGCCATCGTCGACGTCATCCTGGTGACCGCGCTGGCCACGCTCGGAGCATTCCTCTACAACCTCACCGCGTCGTTCACGGGTGGCATCGAGGTCACGCTGGCCGAGGAGGACTAACGATTTTGGAGGCGGGCAAGCGGTGCGGTACGCTCTCTGAGCACGCACGCGGGCCTATAGCTCAGACGGTTAGAGCGCTTCCCTGATAAGGAAGAGGCCACAGGTTCAAGTCCTGTTAGGCCCACTCTCATAAGTGCAGATCAAGGGCCCTTCCCCGTGTCTTGGGGAAGGGCCCTTGATCAACTTAGGGGAGATTCAGGGGAATCCGGATCAGGCCGCTTGGTTCTCCTCCAGGTCGGCAATCACCGGCCCCAGGTGCGGAAGCAGACCGACGAGCGTTTCCCGTTCGTTCGCGTCGAGCGCCAGGAGCGAGCCGTCCCAGCGAGCTTCAAGGACGTCGGATACGCGCTGCTCCATTTCCGGCGTCACGTGTTCGTAGACCCGCGCTATGCCCGGCATCTTGTGACCGAGGCGAGCCCGCCGGGCGACTTCCGGCACGTCATCGTCGGCAAGCCACGTCGACTGCGTGTGTCGCCCTTCGTGGAACGTGAACCACTGAAGGATGGGCAGTCGATGAGCCGGTGAATCGGGATCGTCCGCATCGACGCCGTCCCAGGCCGGGCGCCAGAACCGTTCGCGGAAGTGGCCCCGGTAGAGCCCGCCGCCTTCCGGCGCGGTGAAGACAAACTCATGGTCGTGGCTGTCGAGCAGCAGTTCATAGAGCACGGCCATGCTCGGGGGCAGCGTTACCCACCGTTCCGAGGAAGCCGTCTACTGGCCATGTCTCGGAGGGTGCGAGCAGGGATCCTGAATCGATCGCTCAGTTCGTCGGCGGTCAGGAGCGCACCCACGGGTGCGGTGCCGGAGGAGGCGATGAGGGCGGACAGAATCCGCGTTAGGTCTTCGATGCGGGCGGTCAGTTCGTCAGCGCTCAAGCTGCACGCTCCGCAGCGATCTCCTCTTTCGCCGTCCGACGATTGAGGTCGAGATCTCGGCGCACGCCGGCGGCCAGGAGCGTCTCTCCGGGCGCATGTCCGGACCCGGCGCAGGTCCAGCGGCCAACAACGAGCGTGGAGCCGTCCCAGGGGTCCGGAAGGCCGTGAAGACTGCGGACTTATTCGGCCCGCCAGTCGGTGCGCACCGATGTGCGAGAGCCTCGATCGGTTGCGCGAGGCCCCGACCCGTCGCAGCTGTGGCACGGGGGCGCTCCGTCGGCACGGACCAGCGACCCGACGCCCGAGCACCGACGACAGCAGAGTGAGCGGTCGATGGTTCCGGCGACCTCAGCGCCTTTGGTGGCGTACTTGGCTACATATCCGGCCACGGCTCGATCAGTGAGTTCGCCGGAGCCGAGTTCCGAGATGGGGCGGATGTCGAGCTGTTCGCCCCAGCGATATTCACGGGGTCCGACGCCTTCGAACGGCGATCGCAGACGCGCCCCGCGGGCAGCTGTGCGGACAGCATCGGCGAGCACGTCAGCAGTTGCCCACGATGGTGGTTCGGTCACGACCGCCGAGCCCGTCAAGGGGCCGTCCAAGCGAATCACGGCGTGGAAGTGGATCGAACCGCGCCGCTGATACTCGCCGACTTTGGCGAAAGACACTCGCACGACAGCGGGGAGTTCGCGTTGGGTCAGGCCTCCCATTGCCGCGAGTCAACGACGCACCAGGGTCGTGAAGCGGGCCCAGAGCTTGTCGGAGTGGGCATTCCAGAGGACCGCGCTCAGGTAGTCGTACGTGCCGGAGTGGAGAGGCGCCCCAAGCGCGGGGTCGTCATCGGGATGGTGCTTGCCGCACCGGCAGGCGAGTTGATTGCCCGCAGGGGTTTTGGCGCGGTTGTGGACGGGGCCGAACGAGGGTGCCGTCAGGGTCACAAAGGCCCTGGTGTGGGAGCGCACCGACTCCGGCACCGACTTGCCGCCTGTCAGCCCGGCGCGGATCAGCTGGAAGGTGTCCGCGCGGTAGGTCTCGGAGCACGAGGGGCAGCGCGACGATTTCCGCAGGCGACCAGGAGGCTTCCCGTTGGCTGTTCGTCGGTCGAGAAGCGGTGGAGCGTCGCCCCCGCGTTATCCACAGTTGTGGACTCACCTGTGAGTCGGATCGGGTGAGCGCATCCGCCGGTGCGCTCGACTTGGGCCAGCCAGGTCGGGAACGACGCCGAGCCGGCCCGTGAAATCAGTGTCTGGAGTGTGGCATCGAGAGGGGGGACAACGGGGCGAGGCGCTGTCATCGGTGGATGTTTCCTTCCCGAACGAAGAGGGTGCGGGCGCGTTGACCTGGGGTGTGGCGCGCCCGACCGGAACGAGGCATGGAGCCGGTAGGGACTTGGCGTGAAGTGGTCACACCGGCCGGAGTGGAGAGGGTCAGCCCATGGGGAGGCTTGTGGCCTTGTCGCCGTCGAGCCGCGCTTGCACGGCGAGGACCAGGGCCACGGGAAGACCGAGCTTCTGCCTCAGCGTGGCCGTGTCGATCGGGTCGCCGGTGCGTGCGTGATGGTCTTGGGCCCGTCGCCGCGCAGCTTGGACGAGCGCCGGAGGAGGTTCGATTTCACTGCCCGACGGGGGCACCACAGGCTTCGAGGTCGGCAGGACGACCGGCGGAGTGGTGGGCGGGTCGGGAGTCTCTTGCCGGGGAGGCTCGGGTAGCACCGGCTCATCCTTCGATGGATGCCCCGTGGAGCCAGACACCGCACATGTCCCACGTTGCGGCGGCCACGAGGTCGGGGGCGCCGACCCGCTGAGCGGCGACCAGTTCGCGCTGTACGGCAGTCCAGCCGAGATCGTGATGCCCGAGCAGGTTCGCTGTCACCCGGGCCATGTGGCAGGCCCGCAACATAAGGGCTTCGAGGCGATCGACAGTGATCACGAGACTATGAGCCGTCATCCGGCTCACTGGCAAAAAACTGCCAGTCAACGCACAGCACGGCCTCAACGCCAGTATTGCGGGTGGACTTGTCCGCCTTTGCCGCCGGTCTGTTGGCTCGAAATTCATTGAGAAACCTGAAGCTCAGGTTCCGGCTGCCGATTCATTATCGAGTGGCCTACGGTACTTCGCGCAGGTCAGACGACATGATCCAATATCAGGCAAGTTAGGCAAGTACTGCTTGAGGGCCCAGGAAGGTGTTTCGGTCGAAACACTTCGTGGACTCCCGTTCGGCGAGGACGGGCAGCGTCTCGATCGAGCCGGCGCCGCTGCCGGGGCGCGGGTGCGCTGAGGCCGGGGCCGGGCGTGATATTGGGGTTACTCGAAACGGCCCGGGATTTCTTTGCCTGGTCAGGAGATGCCTGCGAGCAGGTAGCCGCCGAATGTCAGGACGAACGCCAGCACGAGGTACACCGGCATCGACAGCAGCGCCGCGAAGCAGATGAGCAGGAACGGGATGCGGCGACCGGCCTTGAACCTGCCGTGCTGGCGCAGCACTTCCGTTTCCATGTTGAGACGCTCCGCAGCGCGTCCGGAAACGGTCACGCCTGCATTGGCGGGCATGCGTAGCAGTACCTTGCGCACGGCGGCGTCAACGGTGTCACGGCCGCCTTTGAGTCTGTTGAGGATGACCCGCACGCCGTGGGCGTCGGTGAGGATCAGCTGGTCGTCGGTGCCCTGGCCGACCACCTCGACCCGGCCGACTTTGGTAAGCCGAGCGAGGTCGACAGTGCGCCGCCCGGTGAGGGTGCGCACGGACATCAGGGTGCCGTCGTGGAGCCGCGCGTGCCAGCCCACGTGTGCGGCGTAGAAGGTCAGAGCGCTGAGGGCGGGCGAGACCATGTTGAGAACTACGAAGTCGTCATCGATTAGTCGGGCTCGCACCAACAGACCCGTCACCACCAGGATCGCGGGTGGAAGTAGGGCTGCCACGAGGTCGGCAACCCTGCGGCCGGTGCGGCCCTGGCCGACGAATATCGGGCTGCTGTCGGAGAAATGGGGAGTGTTCTCCGCAGAGTTGACTGTCACAGCGATGCAACTTATCGCGCACTGCGCTGCGGACAACGACCGGGTTCATAGCACGGTATCTCCGCGTACCTGTCCGCGGGGAGCGCCACCTGCCCGATTTGTGACCTCGTTTCGGTCGAAACGAGGTCACCGATTTCTTTCGGATCTGAAAGAAGTTGGAGAGGCCGAGACGTCACGTACCTGCTCAACTTGCCTGAACAGCCCTCGGATATCCGTCAGGCATGTGGGTCGAGGGGTACTTGCCTGACATGGCTGACGCTCAATCGGCACCCGAGATAAAGCGGCATGCGTTCAAACTTTCTCTACGTGTTCAAGGCGGCCCCGCACGCGGGGCCGCGCGGTACTAAGCCGTCGGCGCACCTCCCGCCTCCAGGCTTCGCCCCAGCGGGAGCCGCGCCGACGGCCAAGAACCGCGAAACCACGATGAGGACCAGGAGCACCGGCTGGTGGTGAAGCTGACTTCCGCAGGACAGGTTCGCAGCTTCGCTGCGAGTCGCCTGGGGGCGACCCGTGGCCTTCGGCCACACCGGGGGCGCGCTCGTTGCGTAGGACTCGAGTTGTCCTCGGCCAAGACAAGGACCCTGCGGTTTCGTAGGACACACCTTGATGCTCGGGTTGCGTGACCCGCGCGCCGAAACCCCGGTGTGCCACCCCGGGCCCCGGCACACCGGGGCCCGGGGCCGTGGGTCGTCTTCCGTAGGGGGCCCAAGCCGGGCGGGACGTCAGCCTTCAGGCTGCGGAGTTCGCGGGAATCGCCCTTGAGGTCATCAGAGAGGGCGACGGGCTCTGACTAGCTCTGGGAACCTTCGATTGCTTCGAAGATGTCGGAGTCGGTCTCCTGCTGCCACTCCGGCAGATCCGACCAGTCCGCGACGTAGCCCGGCTTCGGGTCCTCGAAGTGCTTGAACATCTGAGCCGTCCAGCAGGTCGCGACGAAGCGTCCCTTCTGTTCACGCGTCAGCCTGGTCGCGTGACCGGCACTGACTTCCAGGAACTGACGGACCTGGTCGAAGACGGCGCCTGCGGCTTCGCGCTCCCACTCCGGGGTGTCGTCCCAAGGAGTCACGTATCCCGGCTTCGGTTCGCCGGGGAAGTACTTGTGAACGCTTGAGATCCACGTCTCGCGGAACAGTCGTGCCCCGTGGTGCTTCGACATGTCTACCCCTCTCGTCACGCCATGTTCAGTGCGATGATCTCGGCTTGCAGGTCGGCAATGCGACCGTCGTGAGCCGGTTGACCGAACTCTCCCAACAGCCCTTGGAGCCTACGGGCGACGTATCCGGACGAGGACTCACGGGCGAGCTGAAGAGCTTCCCGACCGTAGGTCACCACTTGGTCCGGGTCTCGACGCTTCGCACCGATTGCTGCAAGGTCCGTCAGTACGGCCGCGCGTCGCCGAAAGGATTGCCCCGGTGCGAGCGCGCCTTGAGCCAAGGCGCCGACCAGGACGTTCTCTGCCCGGTCCAGGTGCCCGAGTTGTACGTAGCGGGCACCGCGTTCTTCTGCGAGCCGGGAGCCATCGAACCGAAGCCAACCGCCGTTGTGGCCGGGGCCGTCGAGTTCGGCTACTTGCTCCGCGTTGTCGAGCGCACGTTCGCAAGCTGCCATCTCGCCGAGACCGGCGTAGGCCTCAGCCTGGACACAGGCAACCCAATGCCGTGTCGAGAGGGAACTGTCCCCGCGGCGTGCGACTTGCTCAGCGCCCGACAGCGTTCGGGCCGCTTGCCCGTAGCGGTGCTGGTACAGCTCGACATAAGCGTGTCGCACCAGCGCACACGCCCACAGGTCGAAGGACCCCGCTTCCCTGCTGGCGACCGCAGCCAGGGTGTAGGAGGCCGCAGCATCGGCGTAGCGATCTCCGTCGAAGGCGAGTTCGCCGGCCAGTTGGAAGAGATCACCCGCAGCCCCACACAGTCCCTGGAGTTCGGCGGTCGACCCACCGTCCAGCGAACTGTTCAGCGTGGAGAGCTGATCCCGCACGATCGGGCGCACCGATCCCTTGGCTCGGGCGCGCAGGTACACCTGCCACAGATGATCGTTCATCTGTAAGAAGTCAGTAGTGCGGCCCCGCTGGGCCACCTCTGTGAGTGCTTCGGCGTTCTGAACGGGGAGGCCTACGAGGGCACTTGTCACGGCTATCGCGCGCAGGAAGTCGCGTCGAATCATGTCCTCAATGCTCTCCAGGCCGGGGCGGTCGCCTGCCGGCGACCCGGTGGGTCTCTCGGAACCGGCCTGTAAGGGGATCACCAGAGCATCGAGTCCGGCAAGATCCACTTGCAGCAATTTGGCTGCTTTGGGCCGAAGTTGAGGTTGGGGTGCGGTTTCCCCCCGTTCCCAGCGCCCCACCGTTGTGCGGTCGACACCGAGTGCATGTGCGAATGATTCCTGACTGTAGCCCAGGACTTTGCGGCGATCTGAAAGGCCCACGCGGGCCTCCTTCCCCTGTCTCACCGTGAACTACCAGGTGGCACAGCCTGTGCATCCGATGTGCATCAAGAGTGCCGCTTCGATGCGGTGGAGAAGCCCAACTCCAGACGGTTCGCTGAAGCCATGACGGTTGTTCACAATGTGGGACCGATGGTGCTGCCCGTGGGACACGAGATGTCTCTCCTCGTCTATCGACTGACGCCCGACGGAAACCGAAGCGACGAACGTGCTCCTGAGACCTTCACGAGCTACGCCATGCCTTGGGGTGGTACTCCCGAGCCTCCATGCCGATGTCCTCTCGCGAGCTGCCCCCTGCCGCGCGGAACCTGAGCTGCGCCGGAGCGGGCCCGCGGTTGAGCAACCTCCTGGCTGCGTCGGTCCTATGACGCGGCTCCTTTGATTGGACCCGCTCGACTCCTGCGGGTTGTCGGGCGGATCCCGCGCCACACCAATTGAAGTCTGGCGAAGGGTGGAACGAGCATGACAAGCACGCTGTCACCGAAGGCTGCGACAGGGGTACTCGTCCCTGCCGCGGTTCGCGCAAGGCTTACAGCACGCATCCGAGCGGACCGTCCCGAGATCGACGCCGATCTCGCCGACCGGATTGTCACCGGGACCGCCGAGTTCCTTACGGTCAGCGCGGCCGACCCCAGGGCGCGCATGGTTCCGTCGGCCCTCATCGACGTCGGTTGGCACGCGTGGGTGCTCCACACGGTCGACTACGCCGAGTACTGCGACCGGATCGGCCGGTTCGTTCATCGGGTGTTCTGCAAGGGGGTCCGTGCGGACCGCCCGTACGCGTGGACACACCGCAACGAAGCCGCGGTCGCGCCGTTCCTGCCCGCCTCGCTTGCCCCGGCGCTGCTGTGGAGTTTCGTGCAGGACGGGTGGCACATGCTCGGGTTCGAGTACGTGCCCGGACGCTACCCGTCGCTGTCGCCGACGTCCGGCGACTTGGACGTGATCGGCGACCTGGTCGTCACGATGGCTGAGGCGTTGACGCCGTGTCCCTCCGCCGCACTGCACTCGATCGCCGACCGATGGGGCGCCGCTCCCGGTTGGGCTGCCGTCTATGCGAAGTTGCCCACCGATCTTGATCCCTGGGCGCGCGCGCACATAGGGGTGCTCGCGATGCTCGAACGGGGCGCGTTCCTTGACGGGGACACCCTCGTTCATTCCGATCTGCACCCGGCGAACATGCTCACCCGGGACGACCGGGTGAGCTTGCTCCGCTTTGACGGACACCTTCGTTGTGGTGGTCAGGCTGCGAGTGCGGCTTCGTATTCGACGGGCGTGCGGTAGCCGAGGCTGCTG